>DASYBP010000664.1:0-2204 GCA_036500715.1 Rhodopila sp. | reverse complement strand
CAGGATCGGTCAGCCGCACATCGACGGCGCCATCGGTGCGGGTCAGCTTCGAGAAGTTGTCGTCGAGGAAGTCGCCATCCAGCGGCTTGCCCTCGGGCGCATTGAAGTCATATTTCGTGCCCTTCACGGGCTTCAGCCTGCCGGTGGGGAAGACATCGTCATAGTTGTTGACGAGGGCCATCTCGGCGGCGGGCACATGCAGCCGCACCTGGGTGCGGTCGCCGCTCGGGATCGCGAAGTAGGGATGCCAGCCGATTGCCATCGGCTCGTCCTGGTCTCCCACATTCTTCGCCGTGATGGTCGCAGTGACATCCTTGCCCGCGAGCTCGATGGTGAAATCGAGGTCGGTCTTGGACAACCAGTGACCGCCGAAGTCGCCGGCGTGAATCGTGCCTGTCACGGTCTGCCCGTCTGAGGAGTCGGCGACCTTTACGTCATCCGTCTTCGATTGAAGGATCAACCCGTGGATCGAATGCAGTTCGGCTCCGGGCTTCTTGCCGGAGAAGTTCGCGGGCAGGGTCAGGGCCTTGCCATGCCACGACGTGGTGATGCTCTGCTTGTCGTCGGAGAGCTTGCCGCGGATGCGATTCGGATACGGCACCAGAAATGCGCCGCCGAACCCGAAGGACACGTTGCCGAACTTGTCGGTGCCCGTACCTGTGAGCTTGCTCTTGGCTTCATCCAATGAAGGCGCAAAGAAGACATTCGTCGTGCCTTTGCCGGGAAGGTTCGCGGTGATCTGGAAGAGATTCATGCCGCGCCCCGGAATCACCGTCGCCGAGAGGAACTCAGGTGCCGCGCCATTCTGCGTCGCTTTTCGCTGTAATGTGACGACGTCTTCTCCGTTAATCTGCGGAGCCGCTGCCGGCACATTCTTCGGATTGACCGATTCAGGCGGCGCGGAGGATTTGCAGCCGCCGGCAAGGAACAGAGTGGCGGCGAGCAGCAGGGCGGGCGATGCGAATCTTCTGTGCACAACGGCGAGAGCGGAAACAGGCCGAGCAGAAACGAGCATGGATTCATTCCTTTGAGAGGGAGGCGTTTGCATCGCAACGGCCAGGCCGCCGGAAGCGCACTCATTCTACCCTGGGGCTGTTCAGCACCGTACGCTGGAGCTGTTCAACACCGAGGCAGCGCGCTCGCGAAACCTGCGAGCCACTCCGCCTGCTCCGGTGTATCCGGTACTCGCAACCCGCGCCCATTCGAGATGAGACGGAAGGCATGCTCCGGCGAAATTCCCTCCACGCACAGAACCGCAGCCAGCAGAAGCGAGGAGCGGCCAATCCCCGCGCAACAATGCGCGCCGATATTCTTGCCGTGCCGGCGCTCGGTGGCCAGTGCCTCTGCCAGGGCATGTAGCTCGCGGTGGGCTGCGGGCACGCTGTGGTCGGCAATTGGAAACGAGCGGAACTCGATCCCCACCCTGTCGCAAAGCGCCTGCTCGCGCGCCAGCCCCAGTTCTGCCGCCTCCGCCGCGGTCAGCAGGGAAACAAGAATGTCAATGCCGTCATGGCGAATCGCAGCCAGGTCATCTTGCAGCCGCTCGTTTCCGCGCGGGCGCGGCACAATGGCGAGGCGACCGTTGGCCCCTGGATTGACCCAGAAGATTGTCATGGTACCTTCCATCCCCGGTGAAAACCTCGACTGCGGGCTGCAACCCCGTCGAGGGAATACATGAAAGACTATCTGCGTCTGCGGATGTCACCCATTCGCAGCACTCTAGCGTATGTCAGCGTATGTCCGGGGTCTCTTCTCCGGCTCGCCTTGTGCACTACGGCAGATGTTCGCAAAGTTCCGTTGCAAATTTCAGTAGTCCCGACTGCAGAATTCTACAGTTCATTCGCCCTGACTGTGCGGTGGGGGAACGCTGACGATCCCCGGGGAGCCTGAAGTGCCGCTAAACTATCCCTGCGGCCGCAGCGCGATAAGGCGCAGCCCTCACATAAGTATCCATCCATGCCGCAGTATCCATCCATGCCGCCTGAGCCGTCCACGCCTACCGCATTCGAAGCACTCAACCAGCGCATCGTCCTCTGCGACCGCTGCCCGCGCCTCCGCACCTATTGCGCCGAGGTTGCTCAGAAGCGCCGGCGCGCCTATCGCGATGAAACCTACTGGGGACGGCCGGTGCCCAGCTTCGGTGACCCCGCCGCGCGGATCCTGATCCTCGGGCTCGCACCGGGCGCCCACGGCTCCAACCGTAC
>DASYBP010000663.1:0-2257 GCA_036500715.1 Rhodopila sp. | reverse complement strand
CACCATGGAGACCATGACACCCTGCTCATGACGGCTGTCAGCGGACTTGCCGGGCTGCATGGACGCGACGTAGTCATCGGCGGCGATAATGAGGTCCGCTTCCGCCTCTATCCGCTGCCCGATGCCTTCGACGCGGCCCTTGTTACCGACCCCGGACGGGTTCGCCGAACTGGCGAAGGTGAGTGTCCGGGACTGCCACAGCGTCTCAGCCAGTTGCTCGGCCGGCCGGCCGAACTTGATGACGAAACAGCTCGTTCCCCGGGTATCCATGGCCAGCGTCTTTGCGGTGTCGTCAGGGATTAGCCGCAAAGCCTCTTCGCGCCAGGGAAGAATGCAGCCGAGAAGGATGTCGTTGTCCCAATGCAATTGATAGAAGGCCAGGATCTCATCGTTGAGCTCTGCCAGTTCCGTGAGCTGGTCGATGCTGGAGACTAGGACGACACCTGGCTTGTTCCGGCTGCGCTGCTTGGCGTCGAACTTCCGCTCGAGGCCTGCACCGTCAGTCGTCATGAGAATGTAGCCGACCTTGGTGGCACAGACGACTAGCCCGCCGGGAGCGGCCAGGGTGTCGGCTGCCCGCGCCGGCACGGCGCCGTCCCAGTGAATAGGTGTGCTCACTACGCTCATTATCTGATCTCCTAGTCTTTTAGCCCGCGTGGGCCGAGAACGTGCCGTTCACGTAACTCGATGACGAGACGGGTGTCCCGTAGCTCAGGTCCTTGGTGCTCGAGAAGACGTTCTGCATGTCGTTCAGCAGCGACACCGGTGGGGCGAGGTCCGGGCTGAACTCGTTCGGCGGCTCAGCCTTCAGGGCGCTGAGGCTCTCCCCAGTCGCTTTCGCGACGATGGCAAGGTTCGCGGGAGAATCGGCTTGCTGGCCCTGCAGGTGCTGCGCGGCCTGGACCAGGGCATCAAAGAATTGCTGCGCCGCCGGCGTCTTGGCGAAAGCCCCGCCGTAGATCACGCCGGTCGCCGCCACGCCGACGGGCGCCGAGGCGAGGATCTTGCCGACACCCGCGGAGACCGCCGAGCCTAGGAACGGTGCTGTCATGAACGCCCCGGCCACCGCCCCGCTCTGCAGCGCGCTAGCCATCTCGGGGAAGTCGAGGTTGACGAGAGTTACCTGGCTGAGGCTCACGTGATAGGGAGCAAGCGCGCGCGCCACCAGGTACGCACCGGTAGAGCCGCTACCGCCCTCGACCGCGATCTTCTTGCCCTTGAGGCCGGCGGGAGAGGTGACCTTGCCCGACTTGAAGAGGGACTCGGCACCGACCAGCGCGTTGGCCGGCGTGCCAGGCGCCTCCTGCGCCATGGAACCCACGACTTTGAAGTCGAGGCCCTCGTGGATCGCGTTGAACATGCCGGCGGAAAAGCCGCCGAGAACGACCTGGACCTTGTTCGTGGCCGCCAGAGTCGTGGCGCTTTGGCCCGAGCCCACTTCGGTGAGATGGACATCGATGCCGTGCTTGGTGAAATAGCCGTCCTGCATGGCGACGAACAACGGCTCGAATAGCGCGATGGGCACGTAAGCGACGGTGACCGACGTCGGGCTGCTACCGGTGGAAGCACCGCTGACGGTTCCAGCGCTCGCGGATGAGCTGGCCGGGTTCGAAGTACAGGCCGAGAGCAGCACGGAAGCGGCAGCGGCACCGCCAAGGCCCGCCAGCAGGGCACGGCGTGACCAGGACGGCCGGCGATTGCGCATGACCGGCCGGCTAGCTCTAACGGGGGTGGTCATGGTGGGACTCCTTAACGGACGGTTGGTGATAGGGACAAGACATCGGCAACTGCGCGGCGCTAGCCGCCCGTAACTGACGTCCTCTCCGCAGCCAAGGAAGCGCGGCACGTTCGAGAAGTGCGATGAGGGAAGTCAGAATGACCCCGACGAGCGCGATCATGATCAGGCCGACATACATCTGAGCCGGTTCGAATAGCTGCCAGGAGTTCCACACAAGGAATCCCAGCCCGCTGTTCGAAGCCACGAACTCCACCGCGGTGATCACGACCAGCCCGAGTGCGATCGAGACCCGCAGGCCCGTGAAGATCGCTGGCATGCACGCTGGCAGGATCACGTGGCGGACTAGCTTCAGCCCGGTCGCCCGGTACGCGGCTCCCGCCTCGAGCAGCCGCGGATCCAGAGCCCGGACCGCCGAAGACACGTTGATCTGCAGCACGAAGAACGTCACGGCCACGACGGTGAGTACCTTTGCCGTTTCGCCGATGCCGAATATCACCAGCAGCAAGGGCAGCAACGCGA
>DASYBP010000662.1:0-1914 GCA_036500715.1 Rhodopila sp. | reverse complement strand
GGGCCGCTGGCCAAGGGCATCGAGGGCTACCCCTTCGGCGAGATGACCGAGACCTACTCCTACCGGGCCGAGGTCGGCAGTAACTGGAAGCTGTTCATCGACGCCTTCGCCGAGTTCTACCATGCGCCGGTGCTGCATCAGGGGCAGTACACCAAGGAAGAAGCCGCCAAGATCATCAAGTACGGCTTCGAGGCGCTGCACTATGAGCTGGCGAGTCCGCACGGGATGATCTCGACCTGGGGTGGTCAGGCGCCGCCCGCGGACATGTCGATGGTCAAGCCGATGGACCAGGTGCTGCGCAGCGGACTGTTCGGCCCGTGGGACAAGCCGGAGGTCATCGAAAAACTCGACCAGCTGCCGAAGGGTGTCAACCCGAAGAAGGTGCCGCAGTGGGGCATTGACTCGTGGCACTTCTTCCCGAACTTCATGCTGCTGATCTGGGAGCCCGGCTGGTACCTGACGTATCACTATTGGCCGACCGCGGTCGACAAGCACATCTTCGAGTGCACGTTGTATTTCGTTCCGCCGAAAAACGCGCGCGAACGGTTGGCTCAGGAGTTGGCCGCGGTGACGTTCAAGGAGTACGCGCTTCAGGACTCCAATACCCTGGAAGCGACCCAGACCATGATCGGCACCAAGGTGGTCAAAGACTTTCTGCTGTGCGACCAGGAGATCCTGCTGCGTCATCTGCACAAGGTGACCGGCGATTACGTGAAGGAGTACCAGACCAATGGCGCTGCCCACTGAATTCGCCGACCTGGAGCCCTATCTGGATTGGGACCTGGACACCGAACCCGAGCGCTACGCCAAGCGGCTGGCCTCCACGATGGCCGAGATGCAGCAGTTCTACGACGCCGCATTCCCCCGCCTGAACGACGCGATCGCCTACTGCGACAAGTTCCCGCTGGACGACCTGCCCGAGGACGCACGCACCCTCATGCACATCATGCAGTCGCTGGTTATGGTGTCGTTTCCGATAGAGGCGTGGAAGCAGCCGCGCGTCCCCGACAGCGGCGCCGCCTGGGTTGAACTGATCCGGGAGCCGGTGATCTAAGCGGTGCTGACGCTCAAGGCCGCCGGGCTGCTCGACATCGACGCCGGTGAGATCTTGCGGCCCGGCATCCTGCAGATCGACGGCGACCGGATCGCCGGTGTCGGCGGTGACCTCCAGGGCGACGTGATCGATCTGGGCGAGGCGATCCTGCTGCCGGGTCTGATGGACATGGAGGTCAACCTCCTGATGGGCGGGCGCGGCGAGAAGCCCGGGCTGTCCCAGGTCCAGGATGACCCGCCGACGCGGGTCCTGCGCGCGGTCGGCAATGCCCGCCGCACGCTGCGCGCCGGGTTCACCACGGTGCGCAACCTCGGACTGTTCGTCAAGACGGGTGGCTATCTGCTCGATGTCGCGCTGGGCAAGGCCATCGACGCGGGATGGATCGACGGGCCGCGGGTGGTACCGGCCGGCCACGCCATAACGCCCACCGGCGGGCATCTGGATCCGACGATGTTCGCGGCGTTTTCACCGCACGTGCTCGAGCTGACGGTCGAGGAAGGCATCGCCAACGGGATCGACGAGATCCGCAAGGCGGTGCGTTACCAGATTAAACACGGCGCCGAGCTGATCAAGGTCTGCTGCTCGGGTGGGGTCATGTCGCTGACGGGACCCCCTGGCGCGCAGCACTATTCCGACGAGGAACTGCGCGCGATCGTCGACGAGGCGCACCGGCGTGGGCTGCGCGTCGCCGCACACACGCACGGCGCCGACGCGGTCAGGCACGCCGTCGCCGCCGGCATCGACTGCATCGAGCACGGCTTCCTGATCGACGACGAGGCGATCGCGACGATGGTTGAGCACGGCACCTTCCTGGTCAGCACGCGCCGCCTGGCCGAGGGGATGGACGTCTCGCACGCTCC
>DASYBP010000661.1:0-6079 GCA_036500715.1 Rhodopila sp. | reverse complement strand
CCGATGCGCAACTTCGCACTTGGCGCGGCATGGCAAACGGCCTGGAGGGGGCTGCGGCCGAGACGTCCGACGCGCTCCTGATCCTCGACGAGATGGGGCAATCTGACGCCCGGGAAGTTGCAGACGTGATTTACATGCTCGCGAACGAAAGCGGCAAGCAGCGCGCGTCACGCGCCGGAACGGCGAGGCGCCGCCATTCGTGGCGCGTATTGTTCCTGAGCACCGGAGAAATCACGCTAGCGCAGAAGATGGGCGAGGCTGGAAGGAGGGCGATGGCTGGGCTGGAGGTGCGGCTCGTCAACCTGCCAGCCAACGCGGGGGTAGGCATGGGCGTCTTCCAGAACCTTCATGACAGGAGCGCGCCAGCGGTGCTGGCCGAGGAATTGCGAGAGGCAGCGCGGGCACATCACGGCACCGCTGCACGGGCATTTCTAGCGCGGCTTGCACACGATCGGGGTGCCAACGCGGCCGAACTACGACAGACGCTGGAAGCCCTGCGGACCTCGTTCATCGAGAGGCATGTTCCGCCGGGGGCGGCTGGGCAGGTTCGAAGTGTGGCCGGTCGATTTGGCCTGATCGGCGCCGCTGGCGAACTCGCAGGCGACTACGGCGTGTTGCCGTGGCCAAAGGGCGAGGCGATGCGCGCCGCGGGTGCCTGCTTCGAGGCTTGGCTGGCAGAGCGCGGCGGCACCGGTTCCGGCGAAGACGCCGTCGCGCTGGCGCAGGTTCGCGCGTTTATTGAGGCGCACGGCGAGAGCCGGTTCACGCTGCTATCGATGTTCACCCTGGGCACGGAACCTGGACCGCCAGAGGTGACGCGCACGATCAACAGGGCCGGTTTCCGGCGCAGGGTGGTGGAAGGGGGCGGGAACGAAAGTTGGGAATACTTGATTTTGCCCGAGGCTTGGAAAAATGAGATCTGCAAAGGGCTGGATGCCAAGCGAACGGCAGAGTTGCTGGTGAGGCGTAACCTTTTAGTGGGGGGCACAGCACGACACCGCGCTGCTTCGGTGACAATCCCGGGCGAAGGAAAGCGCCGCGCGTACATCGTGTCCGGCGCGATCCTCGGCTACGACACCGCTGAAGGTGATGCCGGTGTCGCTCGCTGACCTTCGGGCGCTGGCGCTGGTCTGGAGGGATGCCGCTGAAACAGCAACCCCTGAAACCCTTGCCTCCGCAGGAAGGGAGCCCAGGATTGCGGCCGTTGAGGCTGCGGAAATCAGCCAATCTGCGGCGTTCGGGACGCCTGGAACCCCTGACTTAGGTGATGCAGGCAGGGATGAACGGGCGACGGCAAATGATCGAGCGGCGCGCCCTTCGAGGCCGCTGCCAGATCAGATAGAGCAGATCGCAGCGCTGGCTGGGCTGGGGCCGCCAACAACGTCCCTCGCTGACATGGTGGAAGACATGGCCAAGTCGATGGCGACGAACCCGGTCCATAGGATCACGAACAAGGACTCGGCAATGCAATATTTTCGAGGCGTAGCGACGAACCGGCTAGTCGGCAGCGACGATCCGCTGGTGCATGGGCTGCCGGCCAGACTTCAACGAAAGGGTGGATCGGTATCGTCTTCCCAGAATGGCCGCGCTCACTTCGGGGTGGCAGCCGAAGCAGGACTGCACCGGGACGCCGACGATAGCCTCGCGGACCCGACCGATCCACGACTACACCCAGATGCCCCATGCCCTGAATGTGGCACCGGCTTGTGGTGGCGGGTGTCCATACTGTCTGACGGACCTGGCCCTTGGCATTGTCGACGATGCAATACCCCAGCCGCCGACGATTGGATCGATGCATGTGCCGTGCCTTTCGGCTGCACACGAGACGGGATCGCGGCCGGATAACACATTCTATGCGTTTGGGATCGAGCCATCCTCCTGATGATCACTAAGTTAGCGAATGGATTCGCATCCGCAGGTTGCGTGTAACATGATTGCAGAGCTATGTTTGTTCCGAAGTTGCGTACAGCCGTCAGTCAGTTTCATGCAGCCAGGGGTTGGTTTTCTGGAAGGTTCAATGGCCGGCTACGTGTTTCACGAATATCCGAAATGGGTTGGCGATGTTCTCGTCGAGAATGCGGCCGAGGAACGAGCGCACCGGTTGACGCTTGCTGACGGGATGGGGTCAGCCGCATTCGCACCGCCCGTCAATACACCGAGCCCTGCCGCGATCCGGATGCGCCGCTCGCGCGAGCGACGACGAGAAGGCAAGCGGACGATCCGCTGCGACATTTCCATCGCTCAGATTGACGCCCTGGGCGCCATCGGCTTACTGGACGCGACCATTCGGGACGATGCAGCCATAGAACGGGCTCTACAGTCGCTGCTTGCCAGGGTGGTGACTTAGGCCATGCCACGGCGATCTACGACCGGGGTAGGTTTCTCAAATCGCGCCACTCGAAACAGCATCGCGGACATTTCAGCAGGGACAGCCTCGTTCCAACAGGTAACGCGGTCGGTGCCGTCTTGCGCCCTCTACACCACGTGGCGCGGCCGCAATTCGCCTAATGCGAGATCGACACACGGGCATACAGGTAGACCGGCATGGCGCCTCGCCGTTCGCAAATTTGGTAACAATTAACGATCCTACCTGTCCCGGACCACTTGGGAGCCGCCGCGTTCGACCCTGAGCCCGCCGCCACGCTTGCGGCTGAACTCGACCGCGCCCTCACAGCGCGATCATCCCATGATGATCAGGCACCGGCGTCCCATCGGCCGCTACCCATCGTGGCGCACAACGCAAGCGGCTTTGTCGGGCGACAAGACGCTGGACGAGGCCGCCGCCACACTCGCGGACATCGAGGGGCTGGGGTCGTTGCGCCAGGCCCTGTCGGCGGCGCGACACAACAGGCGACACAGCCGCCTATCAAACCCATCTCACTCGCAACGAGACCCCATACCGCGGGCCAATCCCGGTCGCCCAGGCAAATTGGCGCGACCGCTGACAGAACCCGGCCGAATAGTTGGCCGATTATGGGCAAGGGGCAGGTAGCGCCCCAAAGCGGGCATTCGCGGCCGCGAGGGCACCTGCCGAAAATCGCCCGTCTCACGGTTGCTGTGATTTATGCTATCCGGCCTCTACGGCTGTAAATCGAGATCATAACGTACGGATCATAACATACACGCGAGTCATTAATCTGTAAGCATAGCGTGCAGGTCGGTCCCCAAGCACAGCCACTAGTTTGTGCCCGCTGAGTTCAACTCACGGGGGAACGAATTGTGCACGCTTTGCAAAGAACTCTTCTGACGTATGTGTCGCTGACTGCGGTGACTGCGCAGGCACTCGCGCCTGCAGTCGCCGCCGCGGCGCCCCAGCAACCGAACGACGACAACACGACCACGCCGATCAAGCACGTCGTCGTCGTCTATGGCGAGAACCGGTCCTTTGACCATTTGTTCGCCACCTACGCGCCGCACGGCAACGAGACCGTCAACAACCTGCTATCGGAAGGCATCGTCAACGCCGACGGCACGCCTGGCCCCAATTTCGCCAAGGTCGCGCAGTACAAGGCGACCGACACTGACACGTACAGCATCAGCCCGACCAAGACCGGTGCGTACGCCACCCTGCCGCCGCCGATCGCTGGCGGGCCAGAGGCGCGGAGCGATACCTCCCCGCCGTTCAACACCATCGCCGAGGCACAGGATGCCGATGGCGGGGTGCTGCCGCGAGACCTGCGGCTGCTGACCACCGGCGCGACCGGGCTGCCCGCGGGGAGCGTCGATACCCGCATCAATAACGTCTCCAAGCTGCCGAGCGGGCCGTTCCAACTTACCCCGGGCGTACCGAACGATGCGTATGCGGCCAGCCCGGTTCACCGCTTCTACCAGGATTGGCAGCAGCACGACTGCAACGCGCAGTACGCGACGGCAACCAACCCGAGCGGCTGCCTGAACGACCTATTCCCGTGGGTCGAGACGACGATCGGCGCCGGCAGCAACGGCAAGGCCCAGCCGGCGAACTTCACCGACGCGACCACCGGCGAGGGCGCGACGGCGATGGGTTTCTACAACATGCAGCAAGGTGACGCCGCCTACACCAAGCAGCTCGCCGACGCCTACACGATCAGCGACAACTACCACCAGCCGGGTAAGGGCGGCAGCGTGCTCAACGACATCCTCGCCGGCTTCGCCGACGGGATCTGGTACAGCGACGGCAACGGCAACCCGGCCACGCCGCCGGCCAACCAGATCGAGAACCCGAATCCCGCGAGCGGCACCAACAATTGGTACTCGCAGGACGGCTATTCGGGCGGTTCGTACAGTGAGTGCAGCGACACCACCCACCCCGGCGTCGCTTCCATCGCGGCCTACCTGAACTCGCTGCCGACCAAGGTGAAGCTGAACTGCGACCCGGGCCACTACTATATGCTCAACAACCTCAACCCGGGCTACCTGGCCAACGGCCAGGTGAACACCACCACATTCACCGTCCCACCTGTGCCGATCCGCAGCATCGCCGATGCGTTGTTGGATTCCTCGGTTTCGTTCGCGTACTTCGCCGAAGGCTGGAACAGCGCCGTGGTGAATGGCGACACCAGCGGCTCCAACCCCTTCAACTTCCAGACCCGGTTCATGACCAACGCGACGCTGCGCACCCAGGCCAACAAGGACCTGACTGACTTCGAGGCCGGGGTGCACGACGGCAACCTGCCGGCGGTCTCCTTTGTAAAACCGAGCGGCTTGAACGATGGCCACCCGGCTTCGTCTAAGTGGACGATCTATGAGGCGTTCGTCCGCAAGATCATCACCGAGCTGAGGCAGAACCCGGATCTGTGGCAGACCACCGCGGTGTTCGTGACCGTGGACGAGGGCGGCGGATACTATGACTCGGGCTACTCACAGAACCTCGACTTCTTCGGTGACGGCGTGCGCATCCCACTGCTCGTTATCTCGCCGTTCGCGGGCGGCGGCCATGTCAGCCACAACTACGCCGACCATGTCTCCATCCTCAAGTTCATTGAAAAGAACTGGGGGGTTGCGCCGATCTCCGCGCGCAGCCGCGACAACCTGCCGAACCCGGTCGCGGCGGCGACCAACCCGTACGTTCCGACCAATGGGCCGTCGATCAGCGACCTGATGGACATGTTCAACTTCAAGTCGGCCAGCGCTAACTGACACTACCGGATCAGTCCTGGCCAACCAGGGGGCGCGCCTCGCGCGCTCCCCTTCCGATCGTACGTCGTAGTTGTGCGAGAACAGTAAAAGTGGCGTATTCTGGTGGTCTCCGCATGCAGGCCGACGGCAAATGAGGCGTCCTTTGCGGACGCGACTACATCGTCAAATTGGGTTCTGGTTGACGTCTTGTTTGAGCTAAGTGGATATTAGAATAATTATCGGGTTCGACTTAAAATTGCCAACTCACGCGCTCCCTGAGGTGTGTCTGGAAATATCTCCGGGAGAATAGGCTATGCGCCCTCGTTTGGGAGACCTACGAGGATATCGTCGCGGCCTGCGAGCAGGCTTGGCTGTTCTTGATCAACGATCCGGAACGCATTCGATCCATTGGATCGCGCGATTGGGCATGTGTCATCGTTTAAGCGACTTGGTGTTACACCGCGGTCGGCGCACGACCGCGGTTCTCGACCTGACGCGCCGCGGACACTCAGCGCCAATACGGGACGCTGAGCGGGCCTCCTTGACCACCGCTCTCAATCGTGCGAACTCTTATCAAAAGAATATGTTTCATGAGAAGTCGCACGATGGAGCGGAAGACCCTGGTGGTGGGCCAAAAAACGTCGGCGCCTATCCCGGTGAACGATGACGCAAGTAACCCCGTCCCCCCGGTGCACCGCGTGCCGGCCCACCTGGCGCGGCGTTTCCATCAGATCTGCCTCGGCGCACTGGCGGAAGTGATCGCACCCGCGGGCATCACCCCCGGCGAATACGCCGTCCTCGTGGCAATCGTCGACTTGCCAGATCTTGATCAACGCCAACTGGCCGCACGGCTCGGCATCGATCCGGTGAGCACCGGTCAGATGATCGATCGCCTGGAGGATGCGGGACTGGTCGATCGCCGGGTGGATCCGAACGATCGCCGAGCGCGCCGGCTAAGCGTCACGCGGAGCGGCGAGCGGTT
>DASYBP010000660.1:0-4764 GCA_036500715.1 Rhodopila sp. | reverse complement strand
GCCGCTACCGCTTCGGCGCCATCCTCGACGCAGGTTACCTCGTGGTTGGCATCGCTCAGGAAGCTTTGCACGATCTCCCGGTTCATCTCGACGTCGTCGGCGACCAGAACACGTAATGGCCGCGACTGATCGTGTGCGACGGCGGGCGTTGCGGCCGCCGCGGTGGGATGCGGCCGCGGCGCCGCGATGGCCAACGGCAGGTCCACCCAGAAGACGCTGCCGCCGCCGGGATTGTCGTCGATGCCGATGCGCCCGCCAATCAGCGTCACCAGCTTCGCCGACACGGCCAAGCCTAGCCCGCTGCCCTCGATCGAGGCAGTTGCATAGTCGTCAAGCCGCTGGAAGGCCTGAAAAAGGCGTCTGCGCTGTTCAACCGGGATCCCAGGTCCGGTATCAGCGACTTCGATACGCAGCCCATTGCTTGACGCGTTCGGCCGCAGCCGCAACTGGACGCTGCCCGCGGTTGTGAACTTCACCGCATTCCCGAGGAGATTCAGCAGCACCTGGCGCAGCCGCGTCGGGTCCGTCGTCAGCTTGCGCGGGGCACCCTGCATAACCGAGTGGCCGAGGGAGAGATGCTTTGCCTCGGCCACCGCGGCGACCATCTCGCAGCACTCCGCCGCGACATCCAGCAAATCTATTTCGCAAAGGTGCAGGTCCACCCGGTCAGCCTCGATCTCGGACATTGTAAGCACTGAATTGATCGTGTTGAGCAGGTGGTTGCCCGCGACCACCATGGCGTCTACCCGGGCGCTCTGGGCGGCGGTCAATCCGCCGTCGCGGCGCAGAATATGGGCGTAACCAAGGACTCCGTTGAGCGGCGTGCGCATTTCGTGGCTCATGCCGGCAAGGAAGCGCGACTTGGCCAGGCTCGCCTGCTCCGCCCTGTCACGCGCAACGGCCAGTTCGCTCGTCAGCTGTGCAAGTTGCGCGCTGCGCTTCTCCAGCTCGATATTCGTCTCTTGCACCTTCGATACGTCGACGTTGATACCGAGCCAGCGCCGGACTTTGCCATCCGGCCCGAGGGCGGGAGCGATTCGGGTCTGAAACGGGCGGAACACACCATCGGCGCCCCGCAGCGGGAACGTCATTTCGAAGGCGACGCCAGTGGCGATCGAGGTACGCCAGCGCTCCAGCACTGCCGGCAGGATGTCCGGGTCATGCACGGACTGCCAGCCCCACCCCTCCATGTCGGCAGGCGTAGTCCCGGTGTAGTCGTACCAGCGTTGATTGTACCAGTAGATATGCCCGTCCGGCCGGCCCATCCAGCAGAGCTCCGGCATGCCCTCTGCGAAGGAGCGGAACATGTCGGTGGTCCGCCGGAACCATTCGAGCTCGATGCGCGTGGCTTCCGCGCGTTTTTGCTCCGTGACGTCCCGGTTAATTCCAGTCATTCGCACCGCGCGACCGGTGGTGTCTCGGGTTACCAGACCTGCCGCGCGGATGTCGTGCACGCTGCCGTCATCCCAAACCACCCGGAAGTCGGGCCGAAAGGGCCTGGTACCGGCGACTGCGTCCGCCACAGCCTGCTTGGCGGCGGCCCGATCATTCGGATGAAGGCGACTGACCCAGATATCGTAGGTCTCCTTTCCCGCGCTGGGATGTGTGCCATAAAGGGCATACATCCTGGCATCCCAGGTCATCACGTTGGAATCGATGTTCCAGTCCCAGATGCCGATGTCGCCCGAGGCCGCAGCCAGCCTCAGGCGTTCATTACCTTCCTGCAAGGCTTTCCACTCGGCAACCGGGAGGGTCACGGCCTCAGCAAACAGCGTCGCCCCGCCGATCGTGTCGTCGGGCCGCCGCCATGGAGCCATCTCCCAACGCACCCGATCGGTCCAACCATCAGCCCGCGCGAAAGGCTCGGCTTCCGAAGACAGACTTTCGCCGGCCAGCACCCGCCGGTGGATCGCGCGCCAGTTGTCGGAGATCTCTGGGAACACGTCATAGTGGCACCGCCCGATCAGGCTGCTCGGAGCGCCCAACCGGAACTCGCTGGCGAAACGGCGACTGACGGCCAAGTAGCGCATCTCGGCGTCGAACATGGCGATTGCCACGGGCGCGCATTCGACAAAGCGACGCAGCCGTGCGTCAGCGTCGGGCGAAGCGGGATCGAGGCTGGCGTCGGTCGCCTCAAACCGGCTCGACTCTGCCACCGGAGTCGGCATCTATCCTCCCAGCGTTCGGTATTACGACGCCGCGATGATGAGGTGCAGAAAGTTAATATTTTGATAACGAGCGGTCTAAATCGGCGAACGTGCCCGTGAGCGGGCTTGGCGAGACCGCAACATTCATGTCACCAGATGCGAAGAGCAGGTGATTGCTCTGGTGATACATCCCTTTGGTCCCCCATGCAACCAGAACGAACAAGGCGCCGCCCGTGACCCAAGCCTGGCTGAACCGCATCGCCACGGCGGTCCCCCCGCACGATATCCACGCCGCCTTCGTCGAATTCGGGCGGGAAACCCTCGCGGACCGGCACAAGCGGATGCTGTTCGACCGCATGGCGAGCATGGCCGACATCGAGCACCGGTATTCGATCTTCAAACCCGGTCCCAAGCCGCGCCACACGATCCTGGATGCCACCGGGTTTTACCGGCGGGGCGCGTTTCCCTCCACCGCGGCGCGCATGGCGCTCTACGAGCCACACGCGCTCGAGCTTGCGATGCGGGCGGTGCGGGCGCTGGAACCGGACGGGGTGACGCATCTGATTGTGGCGAGTTGCACCGGTTTCTCCGCCCCCGGACTGGACTTTCAGATCATGCGCGCGGCCGGCCTGCCGGACAGCACACAACGAACGATTGTCGGCTTCATGGGCTGTTTTGCCGCGGTCAACGCGCTGAAGCTGGCTGACCAGATCGTGCGAGCGGAACGGGGCGCGCGGGTGTTGGTGGTGAACCTGGAGCTGTCCAGCTTGCACCTGCAGGAAGACTTCCAGAATGTGCCGAAAATGCTGAGTTTCCTGCTATTTGCCGACGGCGCCGCGGCCGCCCTGGTGACCGCCGATCCGGCCGGCATTGCCTTGGGCAGGTTCCGGGCGACATTGATCCCGCGCAGTGACGACCTGATCACCTGGCACATCGGCGATTCGGGGTTCGAGATGCATCTGTCCGGTCAGGTCCCCAGGCGCATCCGGCGCTGGCTGCCGGAGTTCGGCCGTGGGCTGCTTCCAGTGGAACCGCCCGCGTTGTGGGCGGTTCATGCGGGTGGGCGATCGATCCTCGACGCTGTCCAACAGGGGTTTGAGCTGGCGTCTTCGGCACTCGGCTATTCACGCGATGTCCTGCGCGACTATGGCAATATGTCCTCGGCGACGCTGATGTTCGTGCTGGGCAGCATCCTTGGCGACGCCGACGCGAGGGGGCCCGGTGTGGCAATGGCGTTCGGTCCCGGCCTCAGTGTGGAAACCTTCGCCTTCCATCGGCCGTGAGTCTGGCGGCCATGGACCTGTCCCGGCGCAGCACGCAAGCGGAACGGATGGATACCGACTGCGTCGATTTCGCCGATTACAGCCGGTGCCTGCGAGACCTGTCTCGTGTCAACGTGGTGACCATGACCCACCGCCCGATGCTGTCGTGGCTGGGGCGGCACGCCAGCGGGGACTTCTCGGTGCTGGATATCGCCTGCGGGCATGGCGACGCGTTGCGGAGGATCCGTCGCCGATTTCCGGACGCGAGATTGACCGGCATCGACCTCAATCCGTGGGCGTCACGCGCGGCGAGAGAAGCGACCGATCCGTCTGCTCGTATCGATTTCATCAACGACGATGCGTTCGCTTACCGGCCGGAGAAACAATTCGATTTCATCATCACGTCGCAGTTTACCCATCACCTGACGGACCAGCAGGTCGTTACGTTCCTGCGGTGGCTGCAGCAGAACGCCGGGCGGGGCTGGTTCATCAGCGATCTCTATCGCCACGCACTGGCCTATTACGGCTTTCCGATCCTCGCCCGGCTCGCGTTGTGGCACCGGTTCGTTCGTGAAGACGGCCAGATCTCGATTGCCCGCGCCTTCACACCGAACGAATGGCACGCGCTGCTCCGCGAGGCGGGCATCACAGAGCAGCAGGCCGTTGTCGCCTGGCACATCCCGTTCCGCCTGTGCGTCGCGACCCGGTGATCATCGGCGGTGGGCCGGCCGGGTGCGCCGCCGCGATTACTCTGGCTCGAACGGGGGCCCGAACGGGCTGTGTGCCGATGCTGCTGGAACGGTCGGTCGGGCCGATGGACAAGGTGTGCGGCGATTTTCTGAGCGTCGATACAATACAGCGGGCACGGGCGCTTGGTGTTGATCCGGCTGGTCTCGGCGGTGCCCCGATCGATCGGGTGCGCCTGATTCGGGGGGACCAAACGGCCGAGGCCGCCCTGCCCTTCCCGGCGCTCGGATTGTCGCGCCGGACGCTGGATGCAGCCTTGTTGCGGCAGGCCGAGGCGGCCGGTGTTCGGGTGCGATCCGGCCAGAGCGTGCGCCGTTTGGGCCGGGTGGATGGTGGCTGGATAGTGCAGGCGGACAGTGCGATCAGCGCCTCGGCTGTCTTCCTGGCGACCGGCAAACATGACCTTCGGGACTCGCCTCGACGACATACCCAGCGGGACGCGATCGGCATGAAGATGTATTTCGCCCTGGCGGCCGGACCGGGCCGGACGCTGGAGGGCGCCACCGAACTGACGCTGTTTCCGGGCGGCTATGCCGGCATGCAGTCTGTGGAGGATGGCAAGGCCGTGCTTTGCATTGCCGTCCAGCGCGCCGCATTTCAGACCTATG
>DASYBP010000659.1:0-9557 GCA_036500715.1 Rhodopila sp. | reverse complement strand
CTGAAGCTGAGCGATCCGCCTCCGGCAACCGAAAGGGGAATGGTCGCTGATCGCTGGCCATAGGGTTGGCTGAACCCAACGCCAACCTTCCACGAGAAGGGTTTGATACGAAATACCCGTTTATATTGTTTCTGTCCTATTTATACATCCGTCGGTTGTATGACAATACCTAGACAAGTTGGCGACAGATCAGTATCCCGTTGTAGTGAGCTGATCGCTGGAAGTCGCATGAATGAGAGCTTCGCGTGCTGTGGTCCCCGACGGCAACCTCCTGGCTTGGGTCGAGCGGCGCAGCTCGTGCAGTTTCATCGGCGCCTTCGTCGGCGAGGATGCGGCGCCAGGGTCCTGCCGGCACTTCCCCGGCAGAGCACCGGCGACGTTCGTTTGCGCGTCCGCAGATGAAGCTCGACAATGGGTCGAAGATCAGGCGGCGGCCTTCGGCCTCCCCGTCAAGTGGGTTCAAAACGTCCCGCAACGGTTGTAGTGCGAAGCGCGCCCAGCCCCCTGCACGTAACCTGAATGCCATAACGAATCGTCATATTGCTGATATCGAACCGCGCCGGTGTGTTCGGTAAGACTGCTTCAAAGGCCAGGGGAAGCGTATGTCAGACGTCGCGATGAATGCCAGCGTGACCGATGTGTCGTCGCCTCGACCACAGTTGGACGCCAGACCGCATGTTGGCGGGGCGATCGTGTTCTTCGTGGTTTTGGCGGCCGGACTTGCTTTTACGGCGTTGAGCATCTCGAACGACCTGGCGGGCGCGGGTGAGCATGCCGTCGCCACGGGTGTGTTCGTGCTGCTTGGCATCGCCCTGCTGATCGCTTTGGGGTTCGAATTCGTCAACGGCTTCCACGATACCGCGAACGCGGTCGCCACCGTGATCTATACCCACAGCCTGCCGCCCCTGGCCGCGGTGATCTGGTCGGGCAGTTTCAACTTCCTGGGCGTGTTGACATCGAGCGGGGCCGTGGCCTTCACAGTGGTCACGTTGCTGCCGGTGGAGTTGATCCTGCAGGTCGGTAGCGGCGCGGGCTACGCGATGATCTTCGCGTTGCTGCTGGCCGCCATCGTCTGGAACCTGGGAACCTGGGCGATGGGGTTGCCAAACAGTTCCTCGCACGCCCTGATCGGCTCGATCATTGGCGTCGGTGTGGCCAATCAGCTTATTGCGCCCGCCGGGTCGGCGACGTCCGGTGTGGACTGGGGGCAGGCAGTCGGGGTGTTCAAGGCTTTGCTGTTCAGCCCGCTGATCGGGTTCGTGCTGGCGGCCCTGTTGCTGCTCGTGATGAAGCTCCTGGTGCGCAGCAAGTCGCTCTATACCGCGCCCGAGGGTCGAAAGCCGCCGCCGCTGTGGATTCGCGGCTTGTTGATACTGACCTGCACCGGCGTGTCGTTTTTCCACGGCAGCAACGACGGGCAGAAGGGCATGGGGTTGATCATGCTCATTCTGATCGGCGCCGTCCCGACAGCTTACGCGCTGAACAGAGCCATTCCTGAGAGCAGCACACCGATGTTTCTCCAGGCAACCGGGGATGCGCAGGCGGTATTCCAATCGCATGCGGGCGACAGTCATCCGCCCGCGGACGCCGCGGCGGCGCGCGCTCTGGTCGGTGATGCGCTCAAGGCGAAGGCGGTGGACAGACCCGAAATCTACGCTGCCCTTGCCACCCTGACCGGGGACATCGGCCGCCAGGTGAAGGAATATGGTGCGATCAAAACCGTGCCGGCCGCCGCCACACCGAACGTTCGCACCGACATGTATCTGGCATCTGATGCGGTGCGCGTCATGGGTCCTCATCCGGAGGGCTTCGACGCAACGGATCTCGGCGCACTGAAATCGTTACGATCAGCCCTGGACAGCGGGACGAAGTTCATACCGACCTGGGTCAAGGTTTCGGTTGCCCTGGCGCTGGGCTTGGGGACCATGGTCGGTTGGAAGCGAATTGTCGTCACCGTCGGCGAGAAGATCGGCAAGACCCACCTGACCTACGCGCAGGGCGCCTCGGCCGAGATCGTAGCGATGGCAACGATCGGCCTAGCGGATGTCTATGGTCTGCCAGTCTCCACCACACATGTGCTGTCCAGCGGCGTCGCCGGTACGATGGCGGCCAACGGGTCCGGCCTGCAGTGGAGTACGATCAAGAATATGGCGATGGCCTGGGTGCTCACACTGCCGGCGGCAATGGTGATCGCGGGCGCGCTCTATGTGATCCTGCGCCAGATTTTCTGAAGTGAGATAAGCCGGCAGACTGTTGATCGCCACCGGTCGCGCCTCCTGCTAAAGCTACCTTGCGTAACCGATCGACCTCGCAGCCCAAAATGCCGTGAGCCAGGCGGCGATGATCGGACCGACTCAGCCGTGGATGGCGCCACGCCCCGGACCACCCAGTCAGGACTGGCGGCCACGGCCTTGCCGCCCTCGGCGTCGTATTCGGCGACATCGGCACCAGCCCGCTCTACACGCTGAAGACCGTACTCAACGAGACGGGCGACCATCCGCCGCCGGAGGCGGCGCTGGGCTCGCTGTCGGTGATTGTCTGGACCCTGCTGATCGTCACGTCGGTGAAAACGTCGCGCTGGCGATGCGCGTGGACAATGACGGCGAGGGCGGCATCCTCGCGCTGATGTCGCTGCTGGGTGTCAAACGGGAGCAGCGGCCCGTGATCGTCGCGGCGGGACTACTTGGCGCCGCACTGATCTATGGTGACGGGGCGATCACGCCGGCGATCTCGGTCCTCTCGGCATTCGAGGGTCTGGAGATCGCGACCCCCTCTTTGCAGCGATATGTCGCGCCGGCGGCGCTATTGATCCTGCTGGTGTTGTTCGCCGTGCAGCGACTTGGAACGTCCCGGGTCGGTACCGCGTTCGGCCCGGTGATGCTGGTCTGGTTCGCCGTGATCGGTCTCCTGGGTGTGTGGGGGGTGGCGCAGCATCGGCTTCCGCCTATGGCATCGCCGTGTCGTTGACGATGCTGCTGACGACGGTCCTGTTGTTCATGGGAATGCGCGGGATCTTCGGTTGGAATCGCCTGCTTGCCGGAGCCGCGGCCTGCGCGCTTTTCGTGGTGGACACCGCCTTCGTCAGCTCCAACCTGCTCAAGATTGCGGACGGCGTGTATGTGCCGGTGCTGGTGGCCGCGGGGGCGCTACACGAGCAGGTGTTCATCCTGACCGTCGTCACGCAGATGGTTCCGATGGCTTCGGTGGAGCAGCGCCTGACGTACGAGTCGGTGGTGCCCGGCCTGTGGCGATCGGTCGCGCATTTCGGCTTCACGGAGCGTCCGGACGTCCCGGCCGTGCTGCCTCAGGCGCAGCATCGCGGGTGCGGCATCGACTTGTCGGACGTGACCTATTTTGTCGGCCACGAGACGGTGGTCCGGCGCGATGATGGCAAAGGCCTGCCCGGTTGGGTGGAAGCCATGTTCGCCTTCATGCAGCGCAACTCGGCGCATGTTACCGACTATTTCCGGCTTCCTGCCGACACCGCCGTCGAGGTAGGGCGGGAAGTGGCGATCTGATCCGCGCTTCGGCTCGATTGATAATGTGCCTGCCGGGACAGTAAAATGTCGAACGAGGCCGCGGCGACTGCTCACCCTGTTCGGCGTCAGTGCTGGTGTCCTGACCATCGGCTATACGCATTGGATCTTCTCCAGTCGCGGGGTGCAGCGGAATCTCGAATTTTTCGTTATTCCAAGGTTGCGACGCCGGACATCTTGTCGTTGCGGTTGCCGCTCCCGCCGCAATGGGGTGCTTTGCGCCCAGCGCCAGGTTCGACGTCCGTATCTCCGCCGGTACGGGGCTCTGGACCGTAGGCGGTGCTGCAAGCGGGCGCCGTCTCGGAGCGTGCCGATTGCCGCTGCTTCGCCGGCCAAATGTGGCGCGCTTGTGGTCGAGGGTTGCGCGCCGCCGGAAGATCTGGCCGTCTGGGCGGAAGTGATCGCGGCCGCCGGGAAAATGTCGTAGCGCTAGTATTGGCCGGTTCGGGGGGTGATGGAGACGTGCGGATGAGCGTTTCGCGGCGGTTGCTGGCCGGTCCTGTGGCGCTGGCCGCGGCGGGCCTGGCGATGTTTGTGGCTGCGCCGCTGCTGAATATATGGCTCCATCTGTCGCCGGACGGCGCGGCCGCTTTGCTGGTGCATCGCGCCAGCGGTATCTGGATGTGGCTGGCCCTGGCCTGGCTGGCGGCGCGCTGCTTCGATGTCGCGCTGCGCCGGGTCGCGCTGGTTTCGCGGGGCGGCGTTCCGTATCCTCGGCTGCTGACGGACCTGCTGGGCGCGGCCTTGTTTGCCGCGGCGGCTATGACGATCCTGCTGGTGGTGTTCGATCAGCCGGCGACCGGCTTGATCACGGTGTCGAGCGTCGTCATCGCCGTTGTCGGCTTCGCTTTACGAAACGTCATCAGCGATCTGTTTTCCGGCATCGCGCTTGGTGTTGAGCACCCCTACCGAATTGGCGACTGGATAGAAACGACCCATAGTTCTGGTAAAGTCGGCGAGATTACCTGGCGAACCACGCGGCTGATAGACAGAAACGGATTCGTTACGATCGTGCCGAACGGCCTCGTTGCCGGACAGCGGCTGATCAACTACGGCGCCGGCGAGCGCGATTACCGCACCGCACTGCGGGTGCCGTTGGACCCGACATTGGCGGTCAGCCGGGCGAAACGAATCCTGTTGTCGGGCGCACTGGATGCGGGGCGGCAGATCTCCGGCCTCTCGCCGGACGTGCTGTTGGCTGAGTACACCGACGGCGCCACGGTCTACCTTGTCCGGTTCCGCGTCTCCGACTTCGGACGCGAAGCGGCATGCCGCGACGCGGTCGCCTCGCGCGTGCTGAATGCGCTGCATTGCGCTGGCCAGACGATCCAGCGGACCGGCCTCGGCGTCCCGGTCCCGATTCCTTGGCAGTCACCGGCGGAGGCCCTGCTGGGTCAGGTCGATCTGTTTCGCGGCTTCGATGCGGCGGAACGCGCGGAACTCGCGGCCAAAATGCGGCCCCGCGTGGTAGAGTCCGGTCAGATGATCGTGCGGCAAGGTGACGCCGGCGACTTCCTGTACCTTCTTGGTGAAGGGCTTCTGGACGTAGAAGTCGGCCGCGGCGAGCACTCACCCATTCAGGACTGTATCGTCCCCGGCGGGGTGTTTGGTGAGATCTCACTGCTGACCGGCAAGCCACGCACCGCCAGCGTGACCGCTGCGCTCGATTCGGTGGTGTATGAAATTCACCGCCAGGATCTGGATCCAATCGTGAAACGGCGGCCGGAGATTGCTGAGGGCTTGGCCGCCGCCATGGCGCGGCATCAGGCGCGCAATCATCAACAAATCGAGGCGCCGGTGCAGGCACCTTCCTCGGCGCGCGATGATCTGCTGGCGCGGCTGCGGTTGCTGTTCGGTGTTTGAGTTCACAGGGAGGTGAGGTTCGCTTGAGGAGTGAACTGCTCAACTGCCGCAAGCGCGTCGAAGCGTCAGTTTGCTGTCAGCGGCGTCATCGAGCGTCGAACAGCAAAGGAGCTTCGCAATGTTTCGTCGTCGTCATTCGGGCCGGATCGTGTTGGCGGCCTCGGGTATTGCGTTGATGCTGGGTGGGTCAGCGCTGGCGCAAACCGTACAGATGTTTGATGACGCGCCGACCTTTGAGCATCTTCGCAGCATCATGGTTCCGGAAGCGCAGTTGGGTTCCTCGCGGTCGATCGTAATTCAACGGCCCGACAGCGGGTCGCTGTCCACCAGCGTTCAGCGTGCGTCGACTCAGGCCACGGCTGCCCCACCGCGGCCCGCCGTGCCGACCGTCGATGTCCCGGCGTCGCCGGCGGAGCAGGTCGCTGCCGCCGCTCCGGTATCTCGTGAGCGGGAGACCACGAAGTCCAGTGGCGAGGCGAAGCGGGTTACCCCTGGCTTCCGGATCAACTTCGCCTCGAATTCAGCTGTCCTGCCGGAATCGGCGCATGAAATGATCGACGTGGTCGCGAAAGTAATGAAGGACTCTCCCGCTATCCGGGTTCAGGTTGAAGGCCATACCGACGCCGTTGGAGCCGCGGACTACAACGTCGCATTGTCGGAACGCCGGGCCCTGTCGGTCGGTGAGTATCTGGTTAAGCTGGGCATTGAGCCGTCCCGCCTGATCCTGGTCGGCAAGGGCAAGACCGAACCCTTGACTGCCAATCCTTACGATCCGGCCAACCGGCGCGTGCAGTTCGTTCGGATCGGGTGAGCCGTGCGCCCGCGCATCGCCCCGGTGGTCGCCGCCGCGCTGGTTCTGGTTGCTGGTCAGCACCCTGCTGACCAAGCCACCGCGAAAGTGGTCCGAGACGGTAAGTCCGCCCCGGCAAATTCCGCGGTCGACGCGGGTGGCACGCGTCTGCACCCGGGTCGGCCGCCGCAAATCCCCTACAGCCTGATCGGCGCGATCTCCTCCGATAGCCACTGGTTCGCACCCTGCGTCTTCTGGCCCTGGAGATGGTTCGGTGCGCCGTCCTCTCAGCGCGAGGGCCACATCGGAAGGCTGCCCGACCGACCCATGGTCGGCTGGATTCTGCCGCCTCTGCCGTAACATTGCCGGTGTGCCGGGCCTGAACCGGTGCCAATCAAACGTGGCTTGCGGCCGCTAGTGGCTGGGCCTGAGAGTGCCATTGCGGCGGTGGACATTTACGTCATGCTCATGAAGCGACTCATTGCGGCGGGTTGGATCACGCTGATCCTGATGTTCTCGATTGCCGCCGCATTGCTGTTTTCGCGGCCTCCGTCGCCGCTTGCCGCGGCAGAGCGCCTGGTGGAGGCGCTGGCATTTCGCTTCTGTGGACCGGCGCGGTCGGCGGCTGCAAAGGTCGTGGTGATAGGAATAACCGAGGAAACGCTTTCGGCATTTCCATACCGGTCACCACTCGATCGCGGTTTCCTGGCGTCGGTTATCGACACGCTGGCCCGAGGCGGCGTGACGGCGATCGGGTTGGATATCGTGCTCGACCGGCCGACCGAAGCGGCGAAAGATGCGGCGTTGCGCCAGGCGCTGACGCGAACGGATGTCCCGATCGTGGCGATTTCGGTCGGGCCTGACACCGACATGACGGCGGCGCAGCGGCGCTTTCTGGCCGAGTATCTAAAGGGGGTGCGGACAGGTGACGCGAATTTGGCCCGCGACCGCTTCGACGACACCATCCGTGACCACGTGCCGCTGGATCCGTCGACCGGCCAGCCAAGCTTTCCCGCTGCGATCGCCGCGGCGATCGGCGTCCCGGTGCCTCAGCGCTCGTTTCCCATCGAGTGGCGGCGCGGCCGCAACGGTCAGGCCGGACCTGTCTCGCCGACCTACCCAGCCGACTCGATTGGCCTGCTGCCGCCCGGCTGGCTGAAGGGAAAAGTCGCCCTGGTCGGCAGCCTGGTCGCCGGCAGCGACGAACACCGGACGCTTGGCTCTATGTTTGGCCAGCCCAGCTTTGGCGTGGACATCCATGCGCAGGTGGTCGAGCAATTGCTTGACCGGCGGGCGGCGCCCGCGCTGGCGGTGCGGTGGCTGGAGCTTCTGGCGACCGTCGCGCTGGCATGTATCGGGGTTGGGCTGGGCTTGGCGGCGGCGGGCGCGATCGCGGTTGGAACCATGATCGCCGTCAGCCTCGGGTTCGCCGCCGCCGCGTTGGCGGTGTATGCGTATTCCGGCACGCTGATCCCCATTGTGGCGCCGGTCGTCGCAGTGGGAATCGCCGGTGGCGCCGCGCGCGGCTGGCGAGGCCTGGCCGACCGTCGCGATCGGCGCGCGCTGCGTGCACTATTCTCCCGTTTCGTCAGTGAGCCGGTGGTCGACCAGATCATGCAGGAGCGCGACTTGTTCATGTCCGGCGGGCGTCCGCGTCCGCAGGAGCTGACGGCAACCGTGCTGTATGCCGACGTCGCCGGGTTCACAGGCATCTGCGAACGGCTTGCCCCCGAACCGCTGATTGCTTGGTTGGACCGTTACATCGACACGATGGCCGGGGTCATCATGGCGCATGATGGCGTTTTGCTGCGGTTTGTCGGCGACGGCATCCTGGCGGTGTTCGGTGTGCCCGTCCCACGGCGCGATGAGGCCGGCATCGCCACCGACGCCAGCAACGCGGCGCGCTGCGCCCTGGCGATGGAACAGGCGATGGAGGCGCTGAACGACGGATGGGCAGGTGAGGGCCTGCCGGTGGGCGGATTGCGGGTTGGCCTTCACACCGGTCCGATGGTCGCCGGCAGCCTGGGGACCGGCGCGCGGATGGAGTTCTGTCTTCTCGGCGACACCGCCAACGTCGGCGCGCGGCTGGAACAACTCGGCAAGGACCACGCGGAGCCCACGCCACGCTACTGCACGATCGTGGTCGGCGAGCCAACATGGTTGCTCCTCGGGGGCGCGTTCCCGGGGCTTCTGATCGGCAACGTCATGCTGCGCGGCCGGAACACGACCATGGCCGCGTACCGCATCGATGCCGCCGCGGTCCGGCAGGCGGTCCGGCGCGGCGCGCCTACAGTTCCGCCTCTGCCAGATCTTCGAGCGTCTCCCGATCGGTTATCGTCATGAAGCCGTTGTTGACGGCCAAGAAGCCGGCTCGGGTCCACTCCACGATGTATTTGTTGATACTCTCGCGTGAGATGCCAATGAGGTTGCCGAGTTGCTGCTGCGACAGCTTGATGTCGAGCCGCAGGCCAGCTTGTTCCTGCTTTCCGAAGGTGGCGGCGAGGCGCAGCAGTCCTCGCGCCACCCGGGACGGTGCATCCCGCAGCAATGCGTCCTCCAGCGCTTCACTGGTCCTGCGCAGTCGCTGACAAAGGACCTCGATCAGTTTGGTGGCGATTTCCGGGTGGGCATTCAGGAACGGCATCAGACGGCTGCGTTCCAGAACAAGCAACTCGGTATCCTCGATGGCGACCGCGTCGGCGGACCTTGGCTGACCATCAAGCAGAGCGATCTCGCCGAACAGGCCGCCCCGGTCGATAATGTTGAGGACCAGTTCCTTCCCGTCAGCCGAATAGATGCACATCTTCACTCGTCCGCGCACTACTGCCATCATGCTGCCGCCGGGGTCGCCTTTCTGGAAGACCGTGGCCTGGGGGCGGTGACGGACCACGGTGGCGGTCGCGGCGAGGCGGGACAGTTCATCGCGCCCCAGGTGTCGCAGCAGGAAGTGGCCTGCGAGTATGTCTTCCCGGCTCAGCGGCGGATTTGCCATGGCATCGACCTGTTTCCCTGCGCTTCAACGCTGACGGCAAGCGCCGCGTGAGGCCAGTGCCTTCACGACGATCAATCTAGAGAACAAGTAAATGTGACCTAAAAGCGCAGAAGCCGCCGGCAAACGGTGCGATGGTGTTAAGTGGTTCACGGTATGATGGCGCGGCCTGCGGCATGCTCCTGGACATTGATTTCGCTGTGACAGGAGGATAATGATGGCGAAATTGTTTTTGGGCGTTAGCGTTCTGGCTCTGGGCGGCGCCCTGGTGTTCGTCGGCGGGACGCAAGCCGCGCTCCGGATAGGTGATACCAGCATTATGTCTCTGAGCTCACGCGTGTCCAAACCGTCCTTTGTGTCGTGCGACTTGTCCCAGTTG
>DASYBP010000658.1:0-6176 GCA_036500715.1 Rhodopila sp. | reverse complement strand
TTCCGCGACCGACATCATGTGGGCCTGCTCTTCCTTGGCGTGCTGAGCGAACTCCGCTTTGATCGCCTCGCTGGAAAGGCCCGTCGCTGTGACAGCGTGCATCGTGTAGCGCAGGACGCAGACGATCTCGGTGGCGAGGACCGACTGCAGGATGTCGATCGTGCGCCGCACGTCACCGCGATATGTTTTGGTGACAACGCCCTCGGCCAGGTTCTCGCGGGCGCGCGCTCGTAACGTTTGGACGTCTGACAGGAATGGTTTTGCTGACGTGCCCGCGCTCGCGGATGTGTTACTCATGACGCTCTCCTGTCCCTCGGGTTATAATTTGCAGTTAGTGCGATGGGGCCGGGGTTGCCAGATGAGAGCGCGCTGTCGTGTTCGCGATTGAGTCACCGCTTGACACGGGCCCGGGGCTGGAGGTCGTTTCCGGCAAATCCACTACTCGGCGATCCCTGCAACAACCATCTTGCGGCGTGGGGCGTTTGCGCGTCAAACCTTGCAAACCGGGACGTCGGCCCGGGCGGATTCAACCGCCGTTGAACGATCCATAGAGAGAAAGCTGTTGGCCGACCAGCAGGGCCAGCACAGCCGGCGATAGCGGCGGGTGGGTGCCGCTGGGCAGGGGCTGCGCAGACACACCCTGAGTCACCGAATTCGCCGCCGATGCGGCGATCCGATCGGGCGGTATCGGATCTACCGCGCTCATTCCAGCTATGGCACCAATCGTCATGGGAAGTGTCCGTACGCGAAACCACCCTGTCGATATGCAAGTGATATGCCAGCCGAGAGGCCGTTGATCCTGCAAGAAAAAACCAAGGAGCAACCCGGCAGAAAATGCCCATCGGCATCGGTTACCGGGTGCGTTGTGCCGGTTGCGCCGCCCGCCCGAGGGCTCGCAGTGCGGACCAGCCGCTACCGGCCTCGGGAGATCCGGATTAGCGTCTGCACCAATGACGACGGGGTAAGTCGCCCCTTTTCCGCCCCGCAGGAGGATTTCATGGCCGACCTGGTCACCCAGACCGAATTGCCGCCGCTGACGCGTGACCTCGACCAGGCGCTGCGGGATGTGGCCGAATTCGGTGTCGCTCGTATTGAAGGCGTCCTTGAGGGTGAGATGCTCACGCGGGTTCGTGATGCGCTCTATCGGGCGGCAGCGTCCGACCGGGAGCGTGGCTGGAACGCGCGCTTCATTGCCGACAACCCCGAGGACACGACAAACCAGCGGGTCTGGGGTTTGCTGAGCCGCGACCCGGTGTTCAGCGACCTGGCAGAGCACCAGGTGGCGCTGCATTTCGTGCGGAAGTTGCTCGGCTGGCCGGCATTGCTGTCGAATATCTCGGCCAACATTACCGGCCCCGGCGGCGGCGAGATGGTGTTGCACGCCGACCAGGGGTTCGCGCCGCGGCCCTGGGGAGGGATCCAGGGACTGAACGTCGCCTGGGCGATCGATGAGTTCACCGATGAGAACGGTGCCACGCGTATCGTACCGGGAAGCCACCGTCAGAACCGTTCGCCGACGGCGGAAGATGGCGCCTACACCGTCGCGCTGGAAGCGCCGGCCGGGTCGGTCGTGGTCATGGAAGGGCGTGTCTGGCATCGCACCGGTTTCAACCGGACGGAGAACAGTCATCGCGCCGGAATCTTCGCTTTCTATACGCTGCCGATCTATCTGCCGCAGGAGAACTGGTTTCTGTCGCTCAATCCCGCAATCCGTCACTACGCTTCTGATACGATGCTGCAGTTGCTCGGATTCAAGGCCGCGCGGTTCGGCCGGTTCTACGGAACCTCGCTGTACTGACGGTATGCGCCAGCGGACGTTTGCCCGCGAGGGCGCCATTCGTGAGGACCACGTTCGACAACTGTGATGATCGTCACAGCAGCGGTACACGCGCCTGGCTAACTTCCCCTCAATCAAGAGGGAGTACGGACATGGACGCGATCACTGATCTGGTTTTGTTGCCGCCCGCATGGCAGGTCGGGACCGTTTCTTCTCCGAACGGCGCCAGGAATGCAGCCGCCCAACACCCGGTATTGTCATGGCTCATCGACTGCGCGACCGGCCGACCGACGGCCCGCTGGGTGATCGTGTCCGCGGATGGGGCGATTGCGAACGGCTTGTCCTGACATTCCGCGCCGGCTGCCTTTGGCCAGCCAAAGGCGTCTCCGTCGGTTGGCTGCGTCATATGCGAAGCCGGGGCGGCACGTGGAAAAGTCATCGGCCGCCCCGCGCAGCTATCGCTGCGCCTAGCTGGTGGGCGGTGATGCAAGCAAAGCGGCAATCTTGGTGCCGTTCGGACTGCCGAGGCCGGTGCAGGCGTCCCAGCCCGCCGCGGCCGCGAAGTCTCCGTTATTGCCCTGGGTCACATCGTTCAGGACGTTCGGCGAAGCATACAGTTGGGGGTTGATGAACCCGACGGGGCTGTTGTTGTTTGCCGAGTTGATCCGCGCGATCAGGCCCGCCCAGAGCGGCGCCACCGCGCTTGTGCCGCCGATTACGCTGTCGGTTCCATCGACCCGCACATCCCACCCGGTCTGTGGGTCGGCGTTGCCACAGACATCCGGGACGCCGCGATTGGCCAGCGCCTGAGTGCCGCCTGCCGTCGCCTTGATCTTCAATTTGTCCTGCCAGGTCGGCAAAGCGAAGACAGTGCTGACGCCGCCGCCACTGGCGCCGCCTTGCGCGCCGTCGTTCCAGACGGTCTCACTGGCAATCTGGTTTCCCGAGACCTGGATGGAGGTGCCGCCGCAGGCCAGTGCATGCGGGCTGGACGCCGGGAAATCAACATGGTCGCCACCATCGGCTACGCCATCGCTGGAGCCATTGTCGCCGGACGCGACGCAGACCGTAATGCCCATCGCCGCCGCCGCCTGAAAGGCCGAGTCGAACGCGGTCGTCGATTGCGCGGTCCAGGACGATTCCGGCCCGCCCCAGCTTATGGAAATGACCGAGGGCCTGTTCGTCGTGTCATGGATCGCGGTGGTGACCGCGTCGAGGAACCCGGCGTCGGTGTTGGGTGCGAAATAGACCGCGATGGCGGCCTGCGGTGCGACCGCACCCACGGCCTCGATATCCAGCATGACCTCGCCGTCGGGGCCGTTCGGATCGCCGGTCGGCTGGTTCTTGCCGTGATCCACCGATACGACGGTGACGTTCGGCGCCGTGGCGATTCCGAGTGAGGCGAAGTAAGAGGTCAGGTCGGCCTGACGTTCGCCCCCACCGAGTTCGACGATGCCGACGCACTCACCCTGTCCGGTCCCGGGCGGGAAAGCATAGAGCGAGGCAAGTTGAGGCGGCGTGAAAGAAGTCGCGTTTCCGGCATTGGCATGCCAGTGCACATTGCCGGGCGCATGACGCGTGCGGAAATGCGGCCGAGCGATCGGCCGATTGTCGAGCCCCAGGACAGCGTCGACGCGGCCATGCAGTTCGTCCGGTAGATGGATGCTGCCGACACGGCCGCGATAGGAGCCGCCGGGATGCTGGAAGCGTTGCAGGTCGACGCCGAAGGCCGTGTTGAACTGGGCGACGGTGCCTGACAGCACGACAGTGCGGCGTCCTGCGTGAGCCTGCACCACCGACAGGCCGTGGTGGCGGGCGAAGTCCCTGACCGCGGACAGGTCTGCCGCATCGGCGCCGTAGTGTTTTTCGAATTCTTCCCGGGAGATGTGATGGCGAGCGCCCTCCCGACGCGAGAGCTTGCTCACGCGCTCCTTCAGGCCGTCGCCGTCGCTGCGCCGAAGCAGGACGGTCGCTTCCAGACGCTCCGCCGGATCGGCCTTGCCGATGGCTTTCGCGCCTGGGACAGGATGACGCACGCTGCCTTCGAGGGGATGACTTGCCATTTGGGGTGTCCTTTTCGCAATCTTGAAAGAGTGGTGCCGCTATGTAGCACGATACTGTGGGTTTTGCTTGCTGTATTCAGCACTTCAAGGACATGTGAACTTTACTGTGCCGTAAGAATCTAGCTAGAACAAATATTAGCGACCTGAGAGACCATTCTATTCATGTACAGTCTGGAACTCTCGATGTCCAGGCGATATCCTGGCCGATTATTACGTGCCGATAGTTTTCTCAACTGCCGCGGTGAGTAATCGTTAGTTCATTAAAGGCGCATACTAACTTCTGGACTATGGGCGACTGTCGCTTCATAGGAATCCTGTTCAGGATTTAGGTTGCCGAACCGCTACAAAAAACTGAGGCGGAACGTGACAAAATCCTGACCGCTACTACACATTCTGATGAGGCAGGACTGACGAAGATCCCACCGGTGGCGTCCCGGATCCTGATGCCGAAGTTGCCACAGCTTACGCGGAAACCTCGATTACATCAAGCAAAACGCGAGTGTCCGGGTCCGGAAAGTCGCCGCGCCTGGATCCCCCGCCTGACGAACTACCGAACCGGCAAGGACAGCGGCAAAGCCTCGTTCACACCAATCCGGTCACTATCGAAACAAACCGCGCGCGGCAAGGTTTCGCATCAGGGCGCCGGGGCCAAAGGTCCAGGGCTCGCAGCGGTCCGTCGGTTGCATCCGGTTGACCAGACGGCCCAGGTTCGGCGCGGCGATGGTGACGATGTCGCCGTATTTGTGGGTGAAGCCCTGCCCCGGTGCATCGCGATCCTGAATCGGGGCGAACATGGTGCCCAGGAACAGCACCGCGCCGTCCGGATAGCGATGATGGGCATTGACCATCTGCGCCACCAGATCGGCCGGATCGCGGCTGATCTTGGCGATCGAGGACGAGCCTTCCATCATGAAGCCCTCGGGACCATCCACGCGCAGGGTCACGGTGGTGGTTCGGATATCGTTCAGATTAAAGCCTGCGTCAAAGAAGCGAAGCAGCGGACCGATCGCGCACGAAGCGTTGTTGTCCTTGGCCTTGCCGAGGAGCAGCGCGGAGCGGCCTTCGACATCGCGTAAGTTCACGTCGTTCCCCAGCGTCGCACCAACGATCCGGCCGGTTGAGGATACCGCCAGCACTACCTCGGGTTCCGGGTTGTTCCAGGCGGAGTTCGGATGGATGCCGGCGTCCATGCCGGTACCGACAGCGGCCATCGGCTGGGACTTGGTAAAGATCTCGGCGTCCGGGCCGATGCCCACCTCCAGGTACTGACTCCACGCGTCCTGCTGGATCAGCACCTCTTTCAGACGCATGGCTTCGGCGGAGCCGGGTCTCAGCTTGCTCAGATCGTCACCGACAAGGCGCGTGACTTCCTGGCGTATCGCACCGGCGGCGTGCAGGTCACCGCGGGCGCGTTCCTCGATGACGCGCTCCAGCATCGAAATGGCAAAAGTGACCCCGGCCGCCTTGATCGCCTGAAGGTCGATCGGGGTCAGCAGCCAGGGTTTTGCAGGATCGCGGGTGTCGTGCGGGGTGTTTGCAAGCACCTCCGTGAGCGAGCCGACCGGTTCTCCGGCTGCCGCCTGCAAGGCCGCCGCAGGATCAGCGGTTTCGCATAGGTCGCGCATCGTCGGGTAGCGGGGAGAAATATCCACCGCTCTATCGCCCCGAATTGCCACCACCGAGGGCCCGGACCGGTCCGGACGCCAGACCCGTCCGGCCAGGCTTGCTTGCGCGGCATCATCGGGCAGGGCGGCCTGGATGTGGTCGAGGAACTGGGTCATGACGGGCGCCTCCGGTTGATTGGCGCGCATCGTAGCGGATGGCGGTCCAGGCGGAAGGTGCCGCACAGCCCTGACCGGATCACGGCGCGGCCGAAGCGGCGAATCACCTCGGCCTTCAGACCCTAGGTTCGTTCGGCCTCGGCCGCGGCGGCATCGATTGCCGCGGCGATGGCGCCGATTTGCGCGTCCGAGATCGGTCCGCCGGCCAGGCGTAAGCGCAAGGCGGTCCTAAGATTTTCCATGGCCCGGATGATCCGCGCGTCGGGGACGGCGCTGCGTTCGCGGGCTATGGCGTCGATGCGCGCCTGGATCGCGTCCACGGCCGTCTGGTTCGCTTGCAAGAAGGCTTTGCCCTCGGCGGTGGCTTGATACAGCTTCTTGCCGTCCGCGGCGTTTACGCTGGCGTAGCCCTGTTCCTCCAGCATCGTCAGGGTCGGGTAAATCACCCCGGGGCTCGGGCTGTAGCCCCCGCCCATCCGATCCTCCAGTGCCTTGATCAGGTCGTAGCCGTGAGCGGGTTTCGTGGCGATCATGCTCAGCAAGATGAATCGCAGA
>DASYBP010000657.1:0-4768 GCA_036500715.1 Rhodopila sp. | reverse complement strand
CGCGCAAGACCGACCTGCCGGTTTCACCGGTTCGTGGAGCGATCGCAGCCTAATAACGGGCGCCTATAATTGGGCGAGCCTTGGCATGACATCGCAACAAGAAGTGGCTCCCATGCACGACTTCTCGATCAATGGCCGATGCGCCTGTGGATCGGTGCGCTACCGGATCATCAGCGAGCCGCTCATCGTTCATTGCTGTCACTGCCGATGGTGCCAGCGCGAAACCGGCACGGCGTTCGCCCTGAATGCGCTGATCGAGGCTGACCGTGTGGTTGTTTCGGAGGGTAGTCCGGAAGTCGTCTGGACCCCTTCGAACAGTGGCAAAGGGCAGAAGATCGCACGCTGCGCGACATGTCGCATCGCTTTATGGAGCAACTACGTCGGCGCCGGCGACCTCGTGCGGTTTGTTCGTGTCGGCACCTTGGACGAGCCCGACCGACTGCCGCCGGACATCCACATCTTCACGATGTCAAAGCAACCCTGGGTGCTGCTGCCGGCGGAAACGCCGGCATTTGAAGCATACTATGATCGCGAGAAATACTGGCCCGCGACGAGCCTTGCGCGTAGGCGCGCCATGCTCCAGCGGCGCTCGAATTGACACGCTCTGCCCGCGGCCCTCGAACCTTCGCTATTCCACGCCGATCCGGCACTACCAACCCGCCGGGCGAGATGCGACCGAGGCGGACAGCCTCGACGACCGCACAGGCCATCGCCGCCCCCGACGATACCCCGTTTCGACCCGCGCCTAAGCGCTTGCTGGAGGCAACCCCTACTTCGCCTTCTCCTGCCAAAGGCCCAGCGCAGCGCCGGTCGGATCAATAATGATCGAGAGCCACCCGGCGTCCATGACTTCCATCGGTTCCCGCATCACGTTGGCGCCCAGCGAGCGCGCTTTCTCTGTGGCGGCTTTGATGTCATCGACACCAACATAAGCGAGCCAGGCTGAGGGAGCGCCCGGCACCGGGTGTGTCATCATACCGCCGCCGGTTCCGTCGCCAACGCCGATCATTGTGTATGAGTGGCCACCACCCATGTCGAGGTCCTGCAGGGTCCAGCCGAACAACGAGCCATAGAACGATTTTGCCTTGCCAAGGTCGGTCGTGTTGAGTTCGACATGTACGAACGGATTGGCCATGGTACGTCCCCTCGTGGTGATGACGCTCCACTGTGTCTAGCGGCTAAAGGATGTTCAAGAACATATTGGCGCCATCGGCCAATGTTCACACATGTTGAAGGAGCACCGACGCGGTATTCGACCGCCTGCAAGGTCAACGCCGTGTTCGGAGTTCTCGACAGCGCCTGGTATTCTCCAATCACGTCCGAAAACAGCCAGATTTTCATCGGCGCTCGGTCTAGTGTCCGCGCGATTGGCGGAGAACATCAAATGACCGAGTCAGAGGCGCAGGATTTCGTTGCCAGGTACGCCGCCGTCTGGGCCGCCGGGATCAGCGATGATTTTCGGACCGTTTGGGATGAGGATGGCATGCTCAACCATCCAATGCTCGACCGGCCACTGAAAGGACGCGACGTCCCAACCCTTCACCGTATGCAGAAAGCCGCGGCGCCCACTCTGATCTGGCGGGTCGCCGGCTGGACCTGGCGCGAGGACATTGTCGTCGTCGAATGGCTCTGCACGACGGCGGCGGCGAACGGTCCGTTTGCCTGGCGCGGGATGGACAAATTTCGCGTCCGGGACGGTAAGATCATCGAGGAGACGGTCTATTCCGACACCGCCCCGCTGCGCGCCGCGCGTCGCGGCGAAGCGGTAGAGCCAATGATGCGCTTTCCCATCCTGGCCGACTGCACGGCGGGCGATTAGAAAATGAACCCATTCGGCAGCCTCGATCTCGACCACGACGCCTGCTACCGTGCGCTGGCTGTCCGCGACGCCCGTTTCGATGGGCGGCTTTTCGTTGGCGTCAAGACCACCGGGATCTATTGCCGCCCGATCTGCCCGGCGCGAACGCCGCGGTCGGAGAACGTGGTGTTCTTTCCGACCGCCGCCGCGGCACACGAGGCCGGGTTCCGCCCTTGCCTGCGTTGCCGTCCGGAGACCTCGCCTGATCTTGGTGCTTGGCGCGGTGCATCCAACACCGTGTCACGCGCGCTGGGACTGGTAGAAATGGGGGCGCTAGACGACGGTTCCGTTGACGCCCTCGCCAGCCGAGTAGGTGTCGGCGAACGGCAGCTTCGGCGCCTGTTCCAGCAGCATCTCGGCGCATCGCCTGTCGCCGTGGCGCAGAGCCGGCGCGTGCTACTGGCCAAGCAGTTGATCCACGAGACGCGGCTGCCGATGACGGAGATCGCCATGGCGGCCGGCTTCGGCAGCCTGCGCCGGTTCAACGACACCTTTCAGGCTTTGTTCAAGCGACCGCCGACAGCTCTGCGACGATCCGCCGGCGATGATATCTCCGCTGGGCCGCATGGGGAGATCAGACTGCAGCTTCGCTATCGTCCGCCGTACGACTGGGCGGCCATGCTCGGATTTCTCCGTGCCCGGGCGATTGCGGGCGTGGAGATCGTGCAGGGCAACGTATATCGGCGGACCGTCGGGTTGGACGGCCACCAAGGGACGGTGACCGTCGAACCTGGGCTGGGCAACGCCCTGCAAGTGATCGTGCGCTTTCCGAAACTGTCGGCCCTGCCACAGATCATTGCACGCCTGCGGCGGGTGTTCGATCTCGCCGCCGACCCTGATGCCATTGCCTTGCAACTGGTAAAGGATCCCACGCTCGCGCCGTTGGTCGCGGCCAGGCCTGGTTTGCGCGTGCCAGGCGCCTGGGACGGTTTCGAATTGGCAGTGCGTGCCGTGCTAGGACAGCAGATCACCGTGCCGGGCGCAATCCGGCTGGCGGGCATGCTGGTCGCCCGCTTCGGCGAAAAATTGCGCGACCCGGATGGCGCATTGACGCATCTGTTCCCCGATCCCGCCAGACTGGCCGGGGTCGATCCGGGGTCGCTGGGCATGCCTCGCAGCCGGGCCGCGGCGCTGCTGGCGGTCGCCACAGCGGTGGTCGCGGATCCGCACATCTTCGCCGCCGGCCGGGGGCTGGAGGAAGCAGTCGCCCAGCTACGCGCCCTCCCCGGCATTGGGGAGTGGACAGCCCAGTACATCGCGATGCGGCAACTTCGCGAGCCGGACGCCTTCCCGGCCGCGGACATCGGCCTGATGCGGGCGATGGCGGACTCCGCGGGCCTGCGCCCAACCGTCACGGCCCTGTTGGCCCGGGCAGAGACTTGGCGACCGTGGCGGGCCTACGCCGCCCAACACCTGTGGGCAAGCGCATGACCGATTTCTTCATCGAGACGTTTACCACGCCGACCGGCACCATGCTGCTGGCGACCGACGACATGGGGCAATTGCGTGCCCTCGATTGGGAGGACTTTTCATCGCGCTTCCACCGGCTGCTGCGACTGCAGTACGGTGCCGTGCATCTACGGCCAAAGCAGACCGCTTCAGTCGCCCGACGCGCGGTCGAGGCTTATTATGACGGCGCATTGACGGCGATTGATTCGCTGCCAGTCAAGACCGGTGGCACCGCGTTCCAATGCTCGGTTTGGGCGGCGCTGCGCGCGATCCCTACCGGCGAGACCACAACCTATGGCCGCCTCGCCGCCGGGTTGGGCCGGCCGAAGGCGACGCGGGCCGTTGGCATGGCGAACGGCGCAAACCCGGTCGCCGTCGTCGTTCCTTGTCACCGGGTAATCGGCGCGGACACAACGCTGACCGGCTATGGCGGCGGCCTGGAGCGGAAGCGCTGGCTGCTGCGCCACGAAGGCATCGTTAGGGCGGCGTGAGATCAGTCAGCTCCACCGCCTGCTCCACCGCGGCCTTGACCTGCACGGCAGCCGCGCGGCGATAACCGTCTCGCTGCCGCAAGTTGCTCCAGTAGGCGGTTATTTCGGGCGGAAACTGACTATCCAGACCGAGCTTTCCGGCCAGCAGCAGGGCGTAGCCGACCGAAATGTCTGCTACGGTAAACCGATCTGCGGCGATGAACTCATGGCCTTCCAGTGAGCTCGCGAACGCCCGCAAGCGAGCGAGAAACCAGCGCGCATAATCTGCTGCGATCTGCGGCGAACGGCGTTCCGGCGGCTCCAGCCGGGTGTAGCGAAGAACGAGCGTCAGCGGGAACGTCAATGTTGCCTCGCCAAAATGCAGTCCGTTCAGGAACGCGCCGTAACCCGCCTCCCGCGGTGCGACGGCGAGGTCTGTCGGCCCATATCGGGTTACCAGATACTGCGAAATTGCCGCGGATTCCGTCATCCGGACGTCGCCATCCAGCAGCAGCGGGATGGTGCCAAGCGGGTTCAGCGCCTTGTAGTCCGGCGCGCGAAACCGTGGCGGAAACGGCAGCATCTTCAACGCGTACGGAACCCCCAATTCCTCAAGTGTCCATAGCGGCCGCAGCGAGCGGGCATCGGAGCAATGATATAGCGTGATCACGGATCGGGGCTTTCATCGTGGCGCGGTTGGCTGCAAACTGTATCCCCCCGATCGGTTGGGAGATGCGAGGCGCTGATCGGCCGGCAGGGCTCACATCCGCCCCCTGGCCTCACATGAAGTTGTTTTAGCTGTCTGGTACGCTCTTTGTCTACTTCCGTAACAGGCCGCGCTTACGGTTGGTGAATATTATCATGATGTTTGTTCTCTAGGCTGTCATTCGTTCTCGTGCCGATATTTACCTTGGTTTCGCCGCGCGGCGGTGACCTCACCTTTGAAGCCCTAGGTTCCGCGTTCGTGTTTGTTTATTACTGATCTTGAAGC
>DASYBP010000656.1:0-2835 GCA_036500715.1 Rhodopila sp. | reverse complement strand
CGGCCGATCCAGGCCGTAGTCGTGGCGCAGTTGCGCGATCTGCTGCGGCGTCGCCGCATCGCCGGCCATCGCCGCGGCCGGATCGGACGGCACCAGCCGGATCAACAGGAACGTCACCACCAGCAAACCGAACAGCGACGGCAGCGCCAGTCCGCACCGCCGCAGCACGAAGCGCAGCATCAGGTTGCCAACGAAATCCAGCGTATCTCCTGCCCTTGCCCCACCGTGCAGAAGCGCCGGCCCTTGACGCGCTTGTTCAGCCCCTGCAGCTGCATCGAGTTGTAGACCCAGATATCCGGGCAATCAGCCATGATCTGTCGGATCGCCTGTTCGTATAACGGCGCGCGCGCATCCTGGCTGATCGTGCCGCGCGCCTTGCGCAGCAGCGCATCCACCTCCGGGTTCTGGTAATAGCTGGAAGCCTTCCAGGTGCCGTGGAACTGGCTGTCGTACATCTGCCCGACCCAGTTCTCGGGATCGACGAAATAGGTACTGATCCAGTGGACCCACATGTCCGGCGTGGTTTCCGGCTTGGCCGCCGACGCGGTCAGATTGCTCCAGACGTCGCCGACGATCTTCAGGTTGACACCGATCTCCGCCAGGCCGCTTTGGAACAACTGGGCGCCTTGCACGCTTTGCTCATTTTCCGATTGCACGTGCAGCTCGATCGGCCGCTTCATCGGTGCGCCTTCGGCCATTGCCTTCGCCATGCAGTCCTTCGCCTTGGCTAGGTCGTAGTCATAGCCCTTGGCGTCTTTCGGGCAGCCCCACAGCGTGTCCGGCATCGGATAGGGATCGCGCGTGGCGTAGCCGCCGAGGATGTCGTTGATGAATCCCATATAGTCGAAGGCATGCGCGAAGCAGCGCCGCGCGTTCAGGTTATCGAACGGCGGCTTCGTGTTGTTCATACGGAAGATGAAGGTCCGCATGACCACGTCTTTCTGCACATAAGCGGCCTTCGACCCGTTGATCCGCTGCACATCGTCGGCCGGCAGGTTGGTGTCCGTGCAGTCGATCGACCCGTTCAGCAGCGCCAGCACGCGCGTCGAGGTTTCCTGAACCGGGCGGTTGGCGATCTTCCGCACGGCGTTCGTGTTGTCTTCCCAACCCATGAAATGCCCGTCGAAAATCTCCAGATCCAATTGCTCCAGCGGACGGTAGGTCTCCGGCAAAATCCGATAAGCGCCGGAGCCCGCGCCGTTGGAGGCAAGCCAGGTGCGGCCCCAATCGCCGTTCTTCTCGTTCGGCCGGATTTGCCGCGGGTTGACGATCGACACCGACGGAATGGCGGCGAAGAATGGCGCGTAGACCGAGTTCAGCTCGAAGCGTACGGTCTGCGCATCGGGCGCGGTTATTTTCTCGGGTTTGAGGATCGAGAGAAACGCTCCGGCGGGCGCCATTTTCAACGCCAGCACGCGCTGGAAGCTGTAGACCACGTCCGTCGCGGTCATCGAGCTGCCGTCATGGAATTTGACGCCCGGGCGCAGTTTGAACTCCCAGGTCAGGCCGTCATCCGACACGGTGTGGCTGGCTGCGAGCCACGGCACGACCTTGGGCGGATCGCCTTCGTAGCGATATAGATTGTCGTAGGCGTTCAGCATCAAAGCCTGCATCGGCACATCGTAGACCTGATGCGGGTCCAGGTTCGCCGGCAGCCCGAAGGCGGTGACGAAAGTGCTGGCATCGGTTGCCTGCGCGCGCGTGGCGGCGGCGAGCGCCGTGCCGGCCGCGAGCGTGTTGAAGCGGCGGCGGGGGAAGGGGATGCTCATTCCGCTACCATCGGCAGGGTGCGCCAGCGGTTTGCAGGACGTGGCAGCCCCAGGTTCTCGCGCAATGTCATGCCTTCATACTCCGTTCGGAAGATGCCTCGGCGCTGCAATTCAGGGATGACCATGTCGACGAAGTCATTCAACGAACCAGGCAGCCAGGCCGGCATCACGTTGAACCCATCGGCGGCGCCGTCGCGGAACCAGTGTTCCATCACGTCGGCGATGTGTGCCGGCGTGCCGACCGCCATCAGATGCCCGCGCGGTCCGGCATTCAGCAGGCACAGCTCCCACAAGGTGAGCTTGTCGCGGCGCGCGGCTTCCAGCAGCAGGCGTTGCCGGCTAAGCGGGCCATTGGTGTCAGGCATTTCGGGTACCGGGCCGTCGAGCAGGTATTTGTCGAGATTCGGTACGCCGATTGTGTGTTCCAGAACGGCGAGGCCGACGCTGGGATGGATCAGCGACTGCAAGAAATCGAATTTCTCCCGCGCCTCGCTCTCGGTGCGGCCGACGACCGGATAGAAGCCGGGCATGATCTTCACCTCGTCCTGGCTGCGCCCATAGCGCGTCAGGCGGGATCGCACATCCGCGTAGAACTCGCGGCCTTGTTCGAACGTGGTCTGCGCGGTGAACACCAGTTCGGCAGTGCGGGCGGCGAGTTAGCGTCCGGTGTCGGACGCGCCGGCCTGCACCAGGACCGGCCGGCCCTGCGGCGAGCGCGCGACGTTCAGCGGGCCGCGGACGGCAAAGTGCTTTCCCCGATGGTCAGGTGTGTGCATCTTGGCCGGGTCGAAGAAGACGCCGCTTTTTTGGTCACGGATGAACGCGTCATCTTCCCAGCTATCCCACAGGCCGGTGACCACGTCGGCGAATTCCACCGCGCGGTCGTAGCGGTCGGCATGCGCGTAGTGCTGGTCGCGGCTGTAGTTGAACGCCTCGGCTTCGTTGTTCGAGGTGACCAGGTTCCAGCCGGCACGCCCGCCGCTGATCTGGTCCAGCGAGGCGAACTGGCGCGCCAGCGTATAGGGCTCGTTGTAGGTGGTGGTGGCGGTGGCCACCAGGCCGAGAT
>DASYBP010000655.1:0-3831 GCA_036500715.1 Rhodopila sp. | reverse complement strand
TAATCGCGGGCGCATCACCATAACGGTCCGCCTGCTCGAACAGCAGATCGGCAAGCGTGCGACTGAAAGGCGCGCGCATCTCGCCGTCACGCGGCCATCACGGGTTCGCTCCCGACAATGGTCGTGCGGTGCATGACGCGTCGTTCGCGCGGATCGAAGGGCGTCACCTGGTGCATGGTGCAGCGGTTGTCCCACATCAGCACGTCATCGGTCTCCCATCGGTGCCGATAGACGAAGCGCGGATCGGCTGCGATTTCGGTCAGCTCCGCGACCAGTCGCCGTCCCTCGTCCGGTGTCAGGCCTTCGACGACATCATTGTAGATCGGGCTGATGTACAGCGACTTGCGCCCCGTCACCGGGTGCTTGCGCACCATCGGCTGCCAGACCGGTGGCATCGCCGCCTTCTCCTCCTCGGACAGCGGCTTCAGTGCGGCCTGCGTGTGCATATGGCCAAAGTTGTGCTGCGCCCGGCGCCCTTCGATCCGCCGCTTCAGCCCGTCCGGTAGCGCCTCATACACCAGGTACATGTTGGTGAACTGCGTCTCGCCGCCCGTCCTGCTGACCTCAACGCCATGCAGCAGCGCGCCCACGCACGGAATCTGCCGATAGCTGCTGTCCGTGTGCCAGAACTGCGCCAGCGATAGTTGTTGCGAAACCGGATGATCCGGCGGCATCAGGTTATTCTCTTCATCCACGTTGGAAACACGAAAAATCTCCTGCACGCGCTCCGAGCGGATGATCTGCTGATGAAATATTTCCGGTTCTCCGAAGTACCGCGTGAAGGCGACATGCTCTCGATCAGTAATCCGCTGGCCGGGAAACACCAGCACCAGGTGTTCCATCCAGATGTCGTGCAGTTCGCGGAAGCTGGCCGCATCCAGCGGCTGACGCATATCCACCCCGCGAACCTCCGCGCCCAGCGCCGGATGCAGCTTGCGGACCGTCAGGCGATTGGCCGTGGCTTCGGTTCGGGCTGACATGATGTTTCGCTCCTGCTCATTTATGTTTTCGGTTCAGGATGTTCGGCGAACGCGAAGCCCATCGCCCGGGCGTGATAGAAAATGCCGCCATCCTGCACGATCAGGAACATCGCCTGCTCGTTGCCGCCGTTATGGTGCGAATGCACCGCTGTCGGCGGCGTGATGGTGGTTGCCCAAGGCGCCCAATCCTTGCGCTTGCCGTTCATCACCGAATAGCACTGCCTACCCTTGATGATCAGGCTCACCGCAACCGCGTTATGAACGTGCGGCGGCTGCGACTCTCCGCCCGGCAGGGAGTTCATGGCCAAGGTCAGAGTGGGCAGAATATTCCGGCTCGCGGCCTGTCCCTCGGACGAAAACACCAGTGCCGATCCGGCGATTTTCTCGTTACGCCCGACCTCGTAGAGCTTGTCGATCTGACGCGCAATCTCCGCCGCGGTGAAATGCACGACCGCCGTCGGCGCTTCGCCTTCCGCTGGCGGGCGCAGATGCTCGAAGGCAAGCTGCGGCTCATTGGTGACCAGCCACAGCACCGCGTCGGCCGACGCCGCGTGAAGGTAGGTCGGTCCCCCCGGCAGAACGAACAAATCGCCCGCGTTCCAAACGACCCGATCGGTGCCCGCGTCAGTGGTGCCGGCACCGGCAATGACGTAGCAGATGATGCCGCTGGCCGCGAACGCGGTGGTCAGGCTCTCGCCAGACCTGATCCGGCCATAGCGGGCCAGCACCAGCGGCGTGGTGGCCGGAAACGGACAGCCAAGCTGCGACGACAGATCGCACGCGATCAATCCGGTTGGGGTCTCCGGCGCCAGCGCGGCCACGGGCTCCGCGATGAACAGATGATCGGGAACCGCCGGCAACTGAACGTTGAACGCATTGCCGGTATTGAAGAACAGCCCCCGGGCCTGCGCCGCGCTGACCGGGTCGCTGGGCCGTTGCGCCGGCATTTCGGCAATCGTGCGCGGACCGCCCACCGATTGCGACATGGCATTTCTTCCCTGTTTTATGCGCATTCATCCCTACCGCCGAACTCGCTCGAGCACAACCCAAAAATCAATCGATCGATTAAATCATCCGGACGAGGCTGCTCCAACCGGGAACCACCAATTGACCGGTTGGCGCGTTCGGGCAAACTCCCCAACCTGCGCAAACTACAATCAGCTTGGGAGCTTTTACATGTCCTACGCTTCGAGGCCGCCCTCCGCGGGACGCCCGTCTGCACAACCGTGGTGGCGCGAGCCCACCAAGGATAACTGGTACGCCTTCATCGCCGCCTGGCTCGGTTGGACGCTCGACGCGTTCGACTTCACCGTCTTCCTGTTTCTGCTCGTTCCGATCGCCAAGGAGTTCAACGCCGACCTTACGGTTGTCGTGCTGGTCGGCTCCCTGACCCTGTGGATGCGTTTCGTCGGTGCCGTCGCCGCGGGTTGGATGGCTGACCGATTGGGCCGCCGCGCGCCGCTGATGATTTCCATCCTGTGGTATTCCGCCTGCAACTTCATCGCCGGCTTCTCGCCGACCTTCCTTTTCCTGCTGGTCTTCCGCACTCTGCTGGGTATCGGCATGGGCGCCGAGTGGCCCGCCGGCGCCGCACTCGCGACGGAAAGCTGGCCGCCCCGCTCCCGCGGCCTCATGGCCAGCGTCCTACAAGGCTCGTGGGCGCTCGGATACCTCGTTGCCGCCGTGCTCTATGCCACCATGTTCGACGTCATCGGCTGGCGCGGCATGCTGTGGATCGGCGTCCTGCCCGCGCTCGCCGTTGTCTGGATCCGCTTCTACGTCAAGGAGCCCGAGGTCTGGGTCGAGAACCAGAAGCTGCAAAAAGCCACCAAGTCCGAGGTCAAGGTGCCGCTGGTCGCCATCTTCCGCAAAGGCGTGCGGCTCAACACGCTGTCCACCTGCTGGTGGCTGATCAGCGCGTTTGTCGTCTACTACTCGATCTTTGGCCTGTTCGCGACCTACATGGTCAAGGAACTGCACTTGTCCGCCGCCGCCGTCGGCTGGCCGCTGGCCTTTTCCAACGGCCTGACGTTCCTGTTCAGCTTCCTGTGGGGCACTTTGGCGGATAGTATCGGCCGCCGCTGGGCCATGATCATCCCCGCAATAATCGGCGCCGCCGTCGCCCCAATATATCTGTTGACCACCGACTACACGACGATCGTCATCGCCTTCTCGATCCAGGGCGCGTTCGCCGGCGCGATCTACGGTATCAATCCAAGCTATGCCAACGAACGCTTCCCGACCGAGATCAGGGCAACGGCGGCCGCGTTCTGCTATCACTGCGGCGCGATCGCCGGCGGCTTCGTGCCGCCGGTGCTGACCTATTTCGCCATTCAGCAGCACATGGGCTTCGCCATCCCGATGCTGGTCGGCACTGTCGGCGGCCTGATCAGCTTCGTAATCACCCTGTTCTTCAGTCCGGAGACCAAGGGCAAAGTCATGGTCCCCGACCTCGAGATCTTGCCGCTGGCCGAAGTCCCGTAGACCATCGAAAAGGCGGAGATCACCCCACGATCTCCGCCCAGTGGCCCGGCCACCTACGACTGTCACAGCCAGACTTGGCCCGGCCACCCACGACTGTCACAGCCAGACTTGGCCCGGCCACTCACGACTGTCAGGGCCGGGCTTGGCCCGGCCACCCCCGACTATCAAAGCCAGGCTTGGCCCGGCCGCGTGAACCGGCCAAACAAAGCGCGTAGTATCGCGCTTCTCTAGAGCATGATCGTCTTGAGTTGACTCTTGCGTGAGGGCGATTCCGGCGCGGCCGAAAATCTGATCCAAGATAGCGGCTGGGTTGGAGGCCAGCATCTATGGGCGCTCCTTACACGTTGGATTTGCGCGAACGCGTTGT
>DASYBP010000654.1:0-1749 GCA_036500715.1 Rhodopila sp. | reverse complement strand
CCCGTGCATGCATGCGAAACCAACCGCCATCAATAGCGTGCCGATGAATAGCACAAGCCGCAGGCCCAGTTTCGGGACGTACCAGAAAGACAACGCTGAGAAAATACCTAACGGCACCATGAATGGACCAAAAGCAAATGCCGTCGTCAACGGCGAGTAGCCCATGATCTGCTGCACGTACTGCATGCCGATAAAGAAGAACCCGAATGTTGCGCCGAAAAGAATGACGATCGCCGCGACACCGGTAGCGAAATTTGGGTCAGCGAACAATCGAACGTCCAGAAGTGGATGCCGCTTGTGGAATTCGACGATGCCGAACACCACTGCGATGGCTGCCCCCGCGACAAGTCCGCCCCACACCAGCGGATCACTCCAGCCGCGATCGGGTGCGTCCAGGATCGCGAACACCGCGATCGCCACTGCCGCGCCAATGAGCACCGCACCAAGCCAATCAACTCGAGGAGCGTCAGTTTCGCGCGACGATGAGACAGTACACCCCAGGGCGAAGATCACCAGCCCGGCAATGCCCAGTGACCAGAAGATCGCGTGCCAGTCCCAAAAGCGAAGCAGCAGGCCGGAACCGAGCATGCCGAGGACTCCACCGGAACCGGCTGTGCCGGCCCACATACCGACGGCCTTCATCCGATCTTCTTTCGGGTAGGCCACGGTCAGCAGTGACAACGTCGCGGGCATCACGAATGCGGCGCCGATACCAGCCACTGCTCGCCCCGCAATGATCTGGAGCGGGTTATGCAATATCGCCGGTGCAGCAGAGCCGAGTGCGAAAACGATCAAACCGGCAAGCAGCGCACTCCGCCTGCCATAGCGGTCGCCGATGGCTCCGGCCGGCAGCAACAGGCAGGCCAGCGCCAGGGTGTATCCATCCACGACCCAGGTCAGCTGCGTCTGGGTCGCAGAGGTGGCCACTGCGAGGTCTCCCAGCGCGGTGTTCAACGCTGTCATCGACGCAACGACCAGCGCGACGCCCATGCAGGCGACCGCCAGCGTCCAGGCTCGCGCTCGGGGGCTACCGCCGATGCTTACCGCATCAGTACGCTGGTCAGACCGGACAAGAGTTTCGATCACTGAGCGCCTCCTCTCGGGGGCGTAAGGATTTTCGAGACTAACAGTCTTGTACATAGACCGTTAGTCTTGTTCTCAAACAGAAAGGTGGCTCACAATCACCGAGGGGACTACCGATCCCCGTCCAGCGCGGTCCCGGGCTCGTTTGCTCGAAGCCGCGGCGGCGCTGCTGCGTTCAGGGGGTCCCAGTGCGGTGACCGTCGATGCGGTCACCCGAAGCGCCAATGTAGCGAGAGCCACCCTGTATCGCCACTTCCCGAGCGGGAACGATTTGCTGGCGGCGGCATTCAACAGCCTCATACCGCCGTCACCGACGCCGCCGGCTGAGGGCTCGCTGCGGGACCGGCTGATCGCGATCGTGCTGGCCCAGGCCGAAGCGGTGGCCCAGGCGCCAGCCGTGATGACCGCCATGTCCTGGTTGGCCCTTGGTCGCGACCTGCAAGAGTTGCCAGAACCTCGTCAGAGCCGCGCCGCTGACAGCGCCTCGATCACCACGTTGCGCGAACGCATCGCTGCGCAGTACGCGGCGCCGTTCGACGCCGTATTCGACAGCCCGGAGGCCGCCGCTGAGCTGGGGGAGGTCGACCGATCGCGCGCTATAGCGCTGCTGATCGGCCCGCTGGTGCTGGGGCGCCTGTCCACGCTGCCGGATTTCGACTACCGCGA
>DASYBP010000653.1:0-3480 GCA_036500715.1 Rhodopila sp. | reverse complement strand
GCGCAGCACCGCATCGAACCCTTCTTCGACCAGCCGCTGACGTGTTCGGTAAACCGTGGTGGCGCTGGTATCGAGTGCCTTGATGATACGGCCGTCGCTCCAACCCTCGCCGGCATCGGAGATGTCAGCCTTGAGCAGGATTCGAGCTTTGAGGATGAGGCTGGCGGGATGTTTGCCTTTGCTGATCAGAGTTTCAAGCGCTTCTCGCTCGTCGGCGCTCAGGCGAACGATGTACTTCTTGATCCCGCTTTCTGGCATGACCCGCGTCCTGGCACCGTTGACAACGTTGGCATAGAGTCACGGAACCCCGCCAATTTCAATGACGCAAGCCACTAGATCATAACGTACAGCGTTTTTCGCTTGGCGGCGCGGCGCACGAAAGCGGGGCGCAGCCGCCGGACCTCGGAGCCGCGCCGGTGAGCGAAAAACGTGTTGGACTAAACCGCTCCCCCCGAGCCAGCTATGGGCGTTGAACGCCGCGGGTCAGCCTGGGCGCGTAGCGGACGGGTTAACCGAGGCTCGAAATGGCGGGTTCGGCGAGGCCTGATGCGCGGTGACGGGGCAAAGTCTGGTCGGGATTTGGGCGTTGGCGGCTGCGGGGATGCAGCCGGCGCCGGCGAAACGAGGATCAAGGTTGCAGAGCTCCACCGCCGCTTCAGGGCGTCTTGCAACGTCATGGGCGTGGTGCGGGTGCAGTGCATCGTCAGGTGTCCGGGACCGGCTGACAGACTGTGGGCCGCTCGATGCAGGCGATCACCACCATGATGCCGGTGAGGCAGTGCGGGCATTGGCGCAGGGAGGTTCCTGTCAGAGCTTCGTAGCGGTCGCGATAGTCAGCCGGTGGCTCGGCGGGTGTTGCCCGCGCCATGCGGAGCAGTTCCCGGCACAGCGCCAGCTTCCGCGCCCGGTGTCTGTTGGCGAGGAAGCCGAAGTAGCGGATGCGGCGGAATCCGTCCGGCAGCACGTGGATCAGGAACCGGCGGACAAACTCGTCGCCGCACAGGCTCATGATCTTCTGTCGGCTGCCGTCGCGGTAGTCCTTCCAGCGGAAGCACACGCTGTCGCCGTCGATGGACACCAGCCGGTTGTTGGAGATGGCGACCCGGTGGGTGTATCGCCCGACATAGTCGAGGACCTGAGCGGGACCGGCAAAGGGCCGCTTGGCATAGACCACCCACTTGGCATCACGGGTTGGTGCCAGGTAGCGGCGGAACGCTGCGGGCTCGTGCAGATCACGGTGCTCGGAGAAGAACCGCAGTTTGCCTGCGGCGAACGCCTTCTCAAGATAGTGCAGGAATAATCCTCGGAACATTTTGGACAGCACGGTGACCGGCAGGAAGAACCCGGAGCGGCAGGGGATCCAGCTCTGACCATCCGGTGCGATCCCACCCCCGGGCACCAGGCAGTGCAAATGGGGATGATGCGTCATCGCGGATCCCCAACTGTGCAGCACGGCGAGGAAGCCAATCTCCGCGCCCAGATGTTCAGGATCGGCGGCGATCCTGCGGAGTGTCTCCGAGGCGGCCCGGAACAGGATGTCGTAAACCACGGTCTGGTTCTGGAAGGCGACGACAGCAATCCGCTCGGGCACTGTGAACACCACGTGGAAGTAGGGCACCTCGAGCAGTTCTGACTGGCGGTCTGCCAGCCACTGGGCGCGGGCAAGGCCCTGACACTTAGGGCAGCTTCTATTCCGGCAGCTGTTGTACGATACGCGCTGATAGCGGCAGTCGCCGCAGCACTCGACATGGCCGCCGAGGGCCGCGGTGCGGCAGCGTTCGATCGCCCTCATGGCGCCCCACCGCGCAGGAGACAGCGACGCGCCGTGCTGGTCACGAAAAGCCTGGCCGAAGTGGCGGAACACGTCCGCCACTTCCAGCCCATTGCGGGCCACGGAACGCGCGCGTCAGGCGGGCACGAGGTCCGGCGTGGTTGGTGGGACGGTCGGCAGCGATTCGAGCGGGCTGGCGGTGGCGCACACTTTGCTGGTGGCGATCAGCAGGTATCGTGCCGTGGTGCTGAGGTTGCGATGTCCGAGCAACAGCTGAATCGTGCGCAGATCGGTGCCGGCCTCCAGCAGATGAACGGCGAAGGCGTGGCGCAAGCTATGCGGGGCCACCGGCTTTGGGATGCCGCACTTCGCCCGTACCTGCCGACATATGTGGTTGACGGCGAGAGCCCCGATTGGCTGGTCAGGCCGATCACCAGGAAACAGCCAGGCGCCGGGACGAGTTCGTCTCCAATACTCCCGGAGCAGATCGAGCAGCCTGGGCGGCAGCATCACGTAGCGGTCCTTGCGGCCCTTGCCCTGGGCGACACGGATCACCATGCGCTTGCTGTCGATGGCATCGGGGGTCAGCCGGACGGCCTCGGAGACGCGCAGGCCAGTAGCATAACAGGTCGTCAGGATGACGCGGTGCTTCAGGTTGTCGATGGCCGTCAGGAAGTGTGCCACCTCCTCGCGGCTCATCACGACAGGCAGCTTTTTGGCTTGTTTGCCCGCCGGGATGACGTCCTCGACCACCCAGGCACGCTTGAGTGTGATGGTGTAGAGGAACCGCAGGGCCGACACCGCGACGATGATCGAACTGGCGGCAAGGTGCCTGTCATTGACGAGGTGCAGCAGATACGTCCGGATCTCGGCTGGCCCGAGACGCTCGGGCGATTTGCCGAAGTAGCGGGCGAAGCGCGCTACCTGCTCGATATAGGCGCGCTGTGTGTTCGGGGTCAGATTGCGAATTTGCATGTCATCGATCATATGCCGGCGCAGCGGATTCATTGGCAGCTCCTGCGTGAGGTAACGGCGCCACATGGCGCCGGCTACATCGTCACGCAGTCGCGTCGTCACACCAGGAATGTCGGGCACGATTAACATGTCGGTGACGTATTAGAATGTGACTGGACTAGAATCCGTAGACCACACCTAAAAACTACCGCGAAGCGGTTTAGTCCAACGTCCTTTGTGTTGCGCAAGAGGTCCGCGGGTCCGACTCGCCAGCCTTTCCGTCTGCTGGCCCTAGAATCCGTATTTCTCGCGCCGGAGCTTGAAGGCGGCCTCGCCGCCCTCCATGATCTTCTTGATAGCCTCGCGGACCTCTGGCACGTCGATTGCGCCGGTCCCGCCGATTGTGCCCCGCGACTGGTCGCCCATCGATCGGTAATTGCACCAGGCTACCAGCTCGGCGTCGCCGCTAACGACAAGATTGGCGTTGTGGCTGGCGAAAATGATCTGCCGCCGCTGCTTCGCCTGCCAAATCTTTGCGACGATTTCCAGCATCACCGGGTTATCCAGATCCTCTTCCGGTTGGTCGATGATGAGAGGAAATGTGCCTTGCGTGAGGAGCGTTTCGAGCAAGGCCGTGGCCTGCTGACCGGCCGATGCGTTGCTGAACGGGATATACTCGGCTTCGCGTGCGCCCTCGCGCGGAGGGCGACGCGCGGAGGACTGTCCTGAGGCACAGAGTCCGTTGTTTCGATCCG
>DASYBP010000652.1:0-3167 GCA_036500715.1 Rhodopila sp. | reverse complement strand
TCTTCGATCCGACGCCGCTGTTCATGCGCGGCGGAAAACTCAACCGCGACCTTTTTCTCGATCCAGAGTTGACGCCACCGGATCGGCCGCTTCACCCGTCGGCGCAAGGCCAGGTATTGCTGGCGAAAGGTATGGAACCCTTTCTGGTCGACATCCTCGGCGACAAACCACATTCATAGCAGGAGGGCATCATGGCAAAGGGGTACTGGGTGGCTCGGGTGGATGTGCATGACCCGGAGGCTTACAAGGCATACGTTGCAGCCAACGCGGCGGCATTCGCAAAATTTGGCGCTCGTTTCCTGGTTCGCGGTGGCAGGTCCGAGGCGCCGGAAGGCACGTCACGAGCGCGGAACGTCGTACTCGAATTCAAGGACTATGATACCGCGGTCGCCTGTTACCACTCCCCCGAATATTCACGCGCAAAGGCTTTGAGGGAACCGGCCTCGGAAGCGGATCTGTTGATCATCGAGGGCTACGACGGGGCGCAACCCGAGTAGGCAGGTCCGAATCTTGCCACGAGTGCAAGGACCCGCCCGGCAATGCAGGGATCTGTTTGGGGTGGGGCTTGCATTGTTCGTTCCGTAGCACTCTCGCAGCGGCGGAGCGATCGTGAATGGAATCATGATCTGCGAACGCCGGCCGGTATCGCGCATCAGAGAAGCGCGATACGTCGCACTTTGTTTGAAGCGGCCGATTCACGCGGGAATCGTGATCGCCTCGCGACTCACGCTTCACCGCGATCGGACACTAAGAGACCCGGGGATCACGAAGTCGTTAGATTTTGGGCGCGAAACGCAATGTCTGGGTCAGAGTGCCCGCACCAGCGGCAGTTTGGTTCCTGCTATCTGCCGCTCTGCCAGCACTTCGCGCCGGAATCGGAACAGCTTGGCAGGACGGCCGCCGGTTTCGGTGGCGACGTCCCCGGTTTCCTCAACGAGATCCTGTTGGTCGATCAGGCGCCGGAAATTCTGCTTGTGCAGCAGGCGCCCGGCAAGCGCCTCCACCGACCGCTGCAACTGCAACAGCGTGAATGCCGGCGGCATCAGTTCGAATACCACAGGACGGTATTTGATCTTGGCGCGGAGACGCGCGATCCCGGTTGCCAGGATGCGACGGTGGTCGTGGCGCATGGGCTCGCCCGAGGCGGCTGTCAGGGTTTCCGACAGATCAGCTGTGCCCCGTCGGCCTTCAATGACCAGACCGGCCTCCCACAGCAATTCGTAGCGCTGCAGGACGAGTTCCTCGTTCCAGCGCTGGCCGCGCAGGCCGAACGAGATGGTAACCCGCCGCTGCCGGTCGCGCTGGATCGCCGGATCATCGATGCTCGCTGCCCAGTCATACAGCGGTGGGGCCAGGATCGACTCGGCCAGCGCAGCACCCGAACCACGGAAATCCTCCCATGGAAAGAATCGGTACCAGGGTTGCCAGGCGGCATCCCAGCCCTCCACCACCGGCGCCTCTCGGGTCAATCCCAAATAGCTGACTGAGACGACCCGACCCAGCGTTCCCTGTTTTCGGTCCTGGTCGGCGAAGGTGTACAGTTGCTCGACATAGCCAAGCGGGTGATGGGTCTGGGTCTCGACCCAGGACCGCAATCCGGCCTGCAGCGAGCGGTGGCCTGGCTCGAACGGCCCACTGGGCAGCGCGTTGCCGCGTTCGATGGTCAGCACCCGCGGCTGCCCGTCGGTGACCGCGACGATCACCGCGGTGAGTTCCGCGGCGACCGCGACGCTCGTGCCCGCGACGGGCGAATTCTCGAAACGGGTATCGCGCATGTCGGGCTTTTCGCATGACAGCGCCACATACGCCATTGCGAATCCGGCTCCGGAGCAGGATTAATCGCGCTTGATCGCCGCGTCTCTGATGGCTGCGCCTGCGCCAAGCAGCATTGCCTGTGTCGCCATGGTCATGATGGCCGAACCGATCACCATTCCGGCCAACCAGCTTCCGCTGATATGAGGTGGAGTCGGTTGCTGGGGATTTTTCAGTCGTAGCATTTTTGCGATTCCATTATCACCTGACATAGTCGCCGGCGGTCGGATGGCAAGGCGGCCTTACCAAATGTGTTCGCTTCCAAAAGTGGATAGTCGTGTCGATCGGCGGTCCGGCTCGTCTCGCGCGACAACTGAAACGCCCGTATCGACTCGTGGGCCCGCCCGGAGCAAATATTTCCGCCTGGTAGGAAGGGAAACACCCATGGAATCGCTGCTGCCCCTGGCCGAAAAGATCGGCGCCCGTCTGAAGGAACGCAATGAGACGATTGGCATCGCCGAGTCCTCGACAGGGGGACTGCTTTCCGCCGCGTTGCTGTCGATCGGTGGTGCGTCCGCGTACTTCCGAGGCGGCGGCGTGATCTATACCGCATTTGCGCGCAAAGCGTTTTTGGAGATCCCGAACCCACTGCCCGCGCCCATCGAGCGGGCATCGACAGAGCCGTATGCCCTGCTGCTGGCGGACACCGTGCGTGCCCGGTTGGATGCAAGTTGGGGGCTTGGTGAGACGGGCGCGACCGGCCCGACCGGTAACCGCTATGGAGACAAGGCAGGCCACACCTGCATCGCCGTGACCGGAGCCGGTTTTTCCAAGGTGATTACCCTGGAGACCGGCAGTTCCGATCGGCTCGCCAACATGCGGGCATTTGGCGTCCGGGCGCTTGAGTTGCTGGCGGAGGCGCTTGGCTAAAACCCCACGGCGGCCCTCGACCAGGCCAGACGGGATGAGCGGTGGTGGGCGTGGCAGATCGCCACGGCGAGGGCATCCGCGGCGTCCGATCGGTGCAGCGCGGCACCGGGGAGCAGTCGGCGGACCATCATGACCACCTGCTCCTTCTCCGCCCCGCCGGTACCCACGACCGCAAGTTTGACGGTTTTGGCGGAATATTCAGTGACCGGGACTCCAGCCAAGGCCGGTGCCAACAAGGCAATCCCCCGGGCGTAACCCAACTTGAGCGTTGCCGCTCCGTTCCGGTTGACGTAAGTTTCCTCGACCGCCGCCTCCGTTGGGCGGTGCTGGGTGAGCACCGCGATCAGCGCGTCGTGCAGGATTTTCAGCCGATCGGGCACCGAGTCGATGCTATCGGTGGCGATAACGCCGTTGGCAATGTGCCTGAGGCGGCTGCCGTCCGCATCGATCAACCCCCAGCCGGTGAAACGTAAGCCCGGGTCGAT
>DASYBP010000651.1:0-1706 GCA_036500715.1 Rhodopila sp. | reverse complement strand
CCGGGTGCCGCGCAGCGACCAGCGGCGGGTGATCTTGTTCTTCTGGCCCACTCTCGCCTCGTCGCCGAACCAGACCTCTATATCGACAGGATCGAGGCGCCGGTCGCGCGCGATCGCTGCCAGCGCGGCGGGAAGATCTTTATGGGATGGCCCGCCCCTCCCGTCAGCGTAGGCTGACAGAGGCAACCGGAGAAAAAGGAAATGGCCAATGCGGATTGCGGTTCTGGGAATTGATCTGGGCAAGAACAGCTGCAGCATCGTGGGGCTGGATAACGTTGGCGCGGTGATCAAGCGACGGCGCATGCGGCCGGATAGCATTCCTGCGTTCACCAGGACGATGACAGCCTGCGTCGTGGCGATGGAGGCTTGCTGCGGCGCGCATCATCTCGGCCGGCTACTGGTGGCCCAAGGTCACACGGTGCGCCTGATGTCGCCCGAGTATGTGCGCCCTTACGTCAAGGCACAGAAGAACGACGACCGGGACGCGGAGGCGATCGCCGAGGCGGCGACCCGGCCAACGATGCGTTTCGTCGAGCTTAAGCGCGAGGAGCAGCTCGACATGCAGACACTGCACCGCGCCCGCGACCGGCTGGTGGGTGAGCGCACGGCGCTGATCAACCAGCTGCGCGCCATCCTGCTGGAGCGCGGCAGCACCGCGCCGCAGGGACGCCGCAAATTACAGCAGCACCTGCCGGCAATGCTAGACGGCGACGGCGAGGTCGCGCTCAGCCCGCGGATGCGCCAGTTGATCGACGACATGCGCGCAGAATGGCTCGCGCTCGACCGACGGATCGCCGCGTTGGATGACGAGTTCGCCGGGCGTGCCCACAGCGACGCCGATGCGCGGCGGCTCGCGAGCATCCCGGGCATCGGCGTGCTGAACGCGACCGCGCTGGTGGCCGCCGTCGGTAACGCCCAGACGTTCGCGCGTGGGCGCGACCTGGCCGCTTGGCTCGGGTTGGTGCCGCGCCAGATCACGACCGGTGGCAAGCCCAGGCTGGTCGGGATCACCAAACGCGGCAACAAATACCTTCGCAAGCTGCTCATCCACGGCGCTCGGTCTGCCATGCCGATGCTGTCGGCCAGTGCCACTCCACTCGGCGGTTGGTTGCGGGGGCTGTTGACGCGCATGCACAAGAACGCCGCCGTGGTTGCCCTGGCCAACAAGCTGGCGCGGATCGTGTGGGTCGTACTACGGCGCGGCGAGGCGTTCGACGCCACCGCGGCAAACGCTGCGGCTTGATCGAGATCGGCCGGCTGCGACGGGAGGCGCCGCTCGGCCGCTGATGTCTGCTGGTGGTGAAAGCGAGATGGCCTGACAGTCGATCGGCGACCTGGAAACCCGGCTAAAAAGATGGCGCTTGACGCCGTGAAGTTTATGGGGAACAGGGCGCGCGGATCTCCATCTTGGCCGGGGGATTGCCCACAGGCCGGATACGGTGACGCAGACTGCTCAGATCAGGTCGCAGAAATCGCTTGCGGACGGGGCGGGCCATACGTTTTTTAAAAGCCTCGATCGCGCCCGCGGCCTGGGCGTGATGGCGCGGACGGGCGGACAGCTTGCGATACCCCATCGCGCGCCGCTCGCGGCCGAGGGTCTGCTTGGAGACGCTCACGTGGAACTCATTCCAGACCCACTGGCAGAGGTCGATGATCCGCCAACGGACCACACCGTGGATGGCGGGGATCGGCCCGCTCTCGATCAC
>DASYBP010000650.1:0-1750 GCA_036500715.1 Rhodopila sp. | reverse complement strand
GCGAGCCGGCGGCGCTGGACGCGTCGGTACATCCACGTAGTGAGCACGGGTGTCAGCACCGCGGTCACAATCACTGAGGCCGCGACCTGGACAGTTGCGGTTTCGGCAACCCTGGCATAGCTGGCGTCCGCGAGAGCGATGGCCGCCGGAACCGCGGCGGCGTTGCCAGCGGTGCTCGATGCAGCGGCACCGGCGACGCCGGTGCCGCCAAGCAGGCGGTCCGTCAGGATACATACGCAGCCGGTAATGGCGACCACGAACAGGCCGAGGCCGACGCCGGCGGGTCCAGCCGTCACGACCGCCTGCAGATTGATATTCTGACCCAGCGTGAAGGCCATGAACGGAACGATGACCGGCTCGTGCTTGCCGAAGAAATCGCGCAGATCGTGATCCAGGTTGCCCAGTACAGCGCCCGCCGCGATCGGTGCGACCACCGACACCATGGTCAGCCACGGGATATCCGCCAGGCCGGCGCCCACCAGGAACAGCATCGTGATGAACGGTCCGGTCTCGATGCTCTGCGGCACATAGGTTCCGGCGTCGTCCGGATCGCCCATGACGCTGGTGAGCGCCAGGAACATGCCGCCGTTCGTGTCGCCAAGCGCAACCATCAGGGCGAGCGTGCTGAAACCGAACAGACTGCCGTCGAAGACCTTGGCGACCAGCAGAGCGGTTCCCATAGCGACCGCCAGTTTCGCCGCCATGATGCCGAAACCCCGCTTGAGCATGCGTGGCGCCGCATTGAGCGTCATCTTGGTGCCGACGACGAACAGATACATGCCCAATATGGTCGGATAACCCTTGGCGCTGAGTGCCTCGGTGAAGCCGCCGATCTTCAGCAGATTCGGCAAAAAAGTATTGACCAGCATGCCCAGAAAAAGCGGGACGACCATCAGGCCGCCGGGCACCTTGTTGATTGCCTTGTAGATTCGCATAGAGACCCGTTGTTTGAATGGCCCGGGCGAATGTGCGCCGGCTAATGCGCCTTGGCTGTCTCGCGGAGTCCGCGCATGGCCAGATAGTAGCCGAATACGCCGAAACCGGCGACGATGCCGAGGCTGACCGTTGCGGTGTCGGAAACGGGTCCGCGCCGCACCGGGTTGGAAATGTGAACCTCGATCACTGGAAATGTCACCTGGCTGATCGCTGCGGTCAGCGCCGGATAGCCGCGCGAGAAGCCCGCCGGATTGACCAGTGCGCCGTCGAAGCCGAGGTCGTTGGCGTTGTAAAGGAAATTGATAACCTCGCCCTCGATGTTCGAGTGCACGATCTCCACGTCGATTGCGAGTTCCTCGGCATATTCCCTGATGTGCTGGTTGTACTGGTCCAGCGTCATGGTGCCGAAGATCTCGGTTTGCGTCTTGCCGCGCATGTTCATGCCGGCACCCTGGACAACGAGGAGTTTCACGGCGGCCCTTCCCCTGATATCAGAACCGGACAAACGGTAGGCGCCGGGTTGCGGCATGACAAGCGCCGTCAGAAATGGTGCCATCAGAGGGGGAGAACATGAATACCGCAGACATGATCGAGGCTTTCTGGCAGGAGCGGCTGCGGGGGGTTTATTTTCCGCCGGCGTATTTCGGAAAGCTCAGCATCGATGAGGCGTACGCCATCCAACTCGGGTTGATCGAACGACGATGCGCGGCGGGTGAACGTCAAATCGGCTGGAAGGTCGGCCTGACCGCGCCGGCCATTCAGCAGCAGTTCGGCTTTCATGAGCCGGTGTTCGGCTGCGTGCTGGACAGCAAGC
>DASYBP010000649.1:0-1639 GCA_036500715.1 Rhodopila sp. | reverse complement strand
GATTGCGTTAGCCCGAGCCGCTTCGCCGCTGCCGACAGTTTGCGGCTCGCCATAGCCTCCTCAAACACCAGCAGCAAGGTCAGGTCCATGCGGCGAAGTTCAATGTCGCTGAACTTGGGCATGAGTCGATTTCAATGATCTTCCATTAGGTGAAGCTCATATCCTAGCAGCACGATTTAAGAGAATCGAAATCCAGGAGGCACCAGTGCGCGTCGCCATCATCGGCACCGGGAACGTCGGTGGCGCCCTCGCCCAGGCACTTGAGCGGGCCGGCCACACCATCATCTTCGGGACCCGCACCCCAGACCGCACCACACCCAGCCAGTCGACGATAGCCGAGGCTGTCGCGGGCGCGGATGCGACAATCCTGGCGGTGCCGTTCACCGCCGTACCAGACGTTGTCGTTGCGGCAGGAGGTTTCGCCGGCAAGATCGTGATCGACGCAACCAATCCGCTAGGCATGGGGCCGCGCGGCCTCGGTCTGACGATGGGCTTCACCGCATCCGGAGCCGAAACCATCGCCGCCCTCGCCCCGCAGGCCAAACTGTTCAAAGCCTTCAACCAGACTGGCTTCGAGAATATGGGCGATGCCAGGGGCTACGCCGTCCGCCCGGTCATGTTCGTCGCAGGTGACGATGGCGCAGCGAAACCGTTGGTCCTGCAACTGGTGACAGACGCCGGCTTCGAGGCCATAGACGCAGGCGGCTTGCCCGCGTCCCGCCTGCTCGAGGCATACGCCATGCTTTGGATCGAACTTGCCCGCAAACGCGGCCTTGGTTCGAACTTCGCCTTCACGTTGCGCCGAAAAGCGTGACCCGCGGCGGCGTCCACGCCGATCGATCGTGTGGGCCTGCCGCGACTGGGGAACGGGGTGCGCATTCCCCGACCGCCGTCGCGCCACAGCGAACCCGACCCGACGGAGCCCCTTGTCGAATGAGGCGGCGTGTCCTACAACCCGCCGAAACATTCTTGCGTCTGAGGGATCCGATGTCTAGCCATGGCACTTCTCGTTACACCGGACCGGACACCATCGAGGCCCTGACGGCCGACCGGCAAAGGATGTGGCACGGTTTTACTAACGCAACGGTCGGGGTGGTTGTCTTTATGGTAGTGCTGTTGGTCGGGATGGCGATCTTTCTTTTGTAGGCTTCGGCGGCGCGACTTTCACCTGCCCCGGTGGCAGCCGATCATCAACGAGCTGGCGCGGGCTGGATGTCCACAGACGGTAACGGTGGAATCGAGGCCGATCCGCGCTGCATCTCGGGCCTTGGCGGGACGTGCACCCCACTGGATGGCGCCCAAGGTCGCGGACCGGATCGACGCAGCGCCCGCCAGCGGGCAACCATGTATTCTGGGCTGGCCGCGCGACTCCGTGATGCAGCCGCTGCTTTTAGAACCGCTGTCCAAGCTGTGCGAGCCGGGTCGGCATCCCACGATCGAGGCGGTTCGGGTGATCGACGGTGCGGGTCGAGGTACCGGCTAGGAGGGCATCTCCGACCCCGTTTGGTCCGACCCTTTAGTAGGCTTGATCCGTCCAGACCCCTCTCGCGGCTTGATGGGACAGGATTCGGCGGACCGCGTCGGGACGCAACGCGGTGTCGCCGATCCCACCGCCACAGTCAGCTGCGCGATGCTGAAC
>DASYBP010000648.1:0-4257 GCA_036500715.1 Rhodopila sp. | reverse complement strand
CCGTGCCACCCGCCACCGCCATGGCCATGCCATTCGGCGTGAGCAGCCGGCGCGGCCAGCAAACCGGCGGCGATTGGCGCCGCGATCAGCAGAGCCTTAAAGCGCATCATGGCTTTCACTCCTCATCTTAATCGATCGAGGGAACCTCGACCCGACTGAGACAGAATTTGGGCATCCACCATGACCGTATTGAGGCGATATAGCGTTCCTGCGATGATATCTTGGTAACCTTGAGACGCGTTGGCCGCGTAGGCCGCCCCCGGGAGTCCAAGGCGGCACTCGACCAGCCACGAGGTAGCAGCACAGCCATGCCATCCATGTTCCTCCGTCTGACCTCATCCGCTATCGTCGCGGCGATGGCGATCGCCGCGGTACCGGTGCGGGCGCAACACCATCACGATGACGACTTCCACGGGGACTTTCACGGTCGCGACTATAGTCACTTCTCGCCGGCTGAGCGTAACGTATGGCGCGGCGGTCGTTGGGAACACGGCTGGCACGATGGTCGCTATGCGTGGTGGTGGGTTGCCGGTGGCGGGTGGTATGTCTATCCAGCGCCGGTATATCCGTATCCGACTTATGTGCCGCCGGCGATCGTGGTGCAGCAACCGCCCCCTGCGCCATCCGGGCTGCCGCCGTCGCAGTCCTGGTACTTCTGCGACAATCCGCAGGGCTATTATCCCTACGTTGCAGCGTGCAACGGGCCGTGGCGCGAGGTGCCGGCGACGCCGCCGAAATAGGTGCCAAACATCATCGCCGCATCATCATCTCTGCATACATCATCGCTGCATTTGCATGATCCGGTCCATCGGCATCATGTTGTGGTTCAGGTGCCACATGATCCACAGCGAGCCGGCAAGCAGCAGCAGCACGATCAGCACGCCGAACGCCAGCGCCATAACGTTGTTGACATTGTCGGGGCCGGTGGTGAGCTGCAGAAAGAAGACAATGTGCACCCCCATCTGAGCAATCGCCAGAACAACCAGTGCAATCGGAATACTCGGTCCCCACACCAAAGTCGTGCGTGCGACAAAGAATGACACTCCTGTCAGCAGAACCGCCAGGCCAAGCCCGATCAGATAGGTGCTTGCCCGCTCGGTCTCGTCGCCGGAAATGTGCTGGTCTCCCGGGACGGTGTCGTCGATCTGCTCGCTTTCGCTCATGGCGCAAATCCCATCAGGTAGACGACGCTGAACAAAGCCACCCAGATGATGTCCAAGGTGTGCCAGAACAGGCTAAAACACAGCAGGCGCCGAAGGATGTCTGGCCGGTACCCCTTTGCGAACACCTGCGCCATCATCGTGAGCAGCCATAATAGTCCGGCGGTGACGTGCAGCCCGTGGCATCCGACCAGCGTAAAGAACGCTGATAGAAACGCGCTGCGGGCCGGACCTGCCCCGCGGGCGACCAGGCTTGCGAACTCCCGTATCTCCAGCCCCAGAAACGCTGCGCCGAGAACGAAGGTCACCGTCATGGCGCTGTAGAACCATAGTCCATTCCGCGTCTGGGCGCCGATGCTTCCGAGGCCACAGGTAAAGCTCGAAACCAGCAGGCACACTGTCTCCAGCCCGACGCTGCGAAGGTCGAACAGGTCCTTCCCGCTTGGTCCGCCGGCCGTCGCGTCGACCAGCACCGCGAACGTCGCGAAGAAGGCCGAGAACATGACGATGTCGCTGAGCAGGAAAATCCAGAAACCGTACCCGGTGATGATACGCTTGGACCACAGCCCGCGTGCCCCGTGTTCCGCCGTGGGCTGCCGAGCCCCACGCCCGACGGGATGCGGGCCGGCGATCCCCTGAAACGCACTCATCGCGCCGACTGCAGCCGGGCCAGCGCCTCGGCGCGCGCGCTTCGGTTGGCGCGGTCAATGCGCGCAACCTCATCAGCCGAGATTGCGTACTCGTCCTCATCGCGCCAGGCGAACACGACGAAGGTCGCGAAGGCTCCGAGCGCACCCACCGCAACCAGCCACCAGATGTGCCAGATCAGGGCGAATCCCATAACGGTCGCGAAGAACGCGCAAATGAAACCGGTCGGGCTGTTCCTTGGCATTTCGATCTCCGAATATGCAGGCTCGTCGCGCAACCGCGCCTGGCGGATCGCTCGTTGCTTGATGCCCCAGTAAGGCTCCTCGCCCTCGATCAGCGGCAGCACGGCAAAGTTGAAGGCTGGCGGCGGAGACGGCGTCGACCATTCCAGCGAGCGCCCGTTCCAGGGATCACCGGTCGTGTCGCGTAGCGTGTCGCGATGACCGATGCTGACCACGATCTGTGCGATCTGAAGAATGATCCCCACCAGGATCAGCACCGCGCCAGCGGCCGCAATCAGCAGCCACGGGTGCCAGGCGGGAACATCGTAATGCTGCATGCGGCGGGTCATTCCCATCAGGCCGAGGACATACAGCGGCATGAATGCCACGTAGAACCCGATGATCCAGAACCAGAACGCCGCCTTGCCCAGGCCGTCATGCAACCGGAAGCCGAACGCTTTGGGAAACCAGTAGTTGTAGCCGGCAAACGAGCCGAACAACACGCCGCCTATGATGACGTTGTGGAAATGCGCCACCAGAAAAAGACTGTTGTGCAACAGGAAATCTGCCGGCGGCACGGCCAGCAGCACGCCCGTCATGCCGCCGACGACGAAGGTCACCATGAACCCCAATGACCACAGGATCGGCGTGGAATAGACCACCCGGCCGCCGTACATCGTAAACAGCCAGTTGAACACCTTCACCCCGGTCGGCACCGCGATGATCATCGACAGGACGCCGAAGATCGCATTGACGTCTGCGCCGGCCCCCATAGTGAAGAAGTGATGCAGCCACACCGTGAACGACAGAATGCAGATCGCCATCGTCGCCATCACCATCGACCGGTAGCCGAACAACGGCTTGCGCGAGAACGTCGCGATCACCTCCGAGAACACGCCGAACGCCGGTAGGATCAGGATGTAGACCTCGGGATGTCCCCATGCCCAGATCAGGTTCATGAACATCATGACGTTGCCGCCGGCTTCGTTGGTAAAGAAATGGAAGCCCAGATAGCGGTCCAGCAGCAGCATCGCCAACGTCGCGGTCAGAATCGGGAAAGCCGCGACGATCAGCAGGTTGGACGCCAGTGCGGTCCAACAGAACATTGGCATGCGCATGTATGTCATGCCGGGCGCGTGCATCTTCAGCAGTGTCGTGACCAGATTGATGCCCGCCACCAGCGTTCCCACGCCGGAAATCTCCAGCGCCCACAGGTAGTAGTCCACCCCCACGCCCGGCGAATAAGTCAACTCGGACAATGGCGGATAGGGCAGCCAGCCGGTGCGGGCAAACTCGCCGACGACCAGCGAGATGTTGACTAGCAGCGCCCCTGTTGCGGTCAGCCAGAAGCCGACGGAATTGAGCGTAGGAAACGCGACGTCCCGTACTCCCAATTGCAGCGGTACGACGAAGTTCATCAGCCCGATGACAAACGGCATCGCAACGAAAAAGATCATCAACGTGCCGTGGGCGGAAAAGATCTGGTCGTAATGCTCCGGCGGCAGGTAGCCTGGCGCCTGGAACGCCAGCGCCTGCTGCGAGCGCATCATGATCGCATCGACGAACCCGCGCAGCAGCATCACCATCGCGAGAAAGACGTACATCACGCCGATCCGCTTGTGGTCGACGCTGGTGATCCACTCGCGCCACAGATACGGCAGCCAGCCCTTCAGCGTGATCAACGCGAGGACGCCGACGATGACCACCCCGACCATGCCCGCCGCAAAAAGTGGGATCGGCTGGTCGAACGGAATGGCGTCCCAGCTCAGCTTGCCAAGCATGTTCAGTTCCCGGTCCGTGGAGAGACGTTGCGGTTGGGCCGTCCGGTTTGCGGGCCAGGTCCGGGTGCCAGCTTTTGCGAAACGATCTGTGCGAACAGCCCCGGATCAGCAGAGCCAAAGGTGGATGGATTGACCTCCGTGCTCTGCGTGGCCAGGCTGGCGTAACTTGCAGCATCCAGCGCCGGGCGGCTCTTGCGCGCGTCCTCGACCCAGGCTGCGAACTGGTCAGACGGCACTGCGCGCACATCGAAATGCATGTCGGAAAACCCGTCGCCGCTGAAGTGGCTCGACAGCCCATGGAAGGTTCCTGGCGCATCCGACTGCAGGTTAAGCTGCGTCGTCATGCCGTTCATCGTGTAGATCATGCTGCCTAGCTGCGGGATGAAGAACGCGTTCATCACGCTTGCCGAGGTCAGGGCGAAGTGAACCGGCACCCCGGCTGGGATC
>DASYBP010000647.1:0-20424 GCA_036500715.1 Rhodopila sp. | reverse complement strand
GTGCCCGACCTGGTTCAGTTCAGCGTTGTCCCGCGCGACGCGGACTGCCCAGGGCTCGATATCCGTTGCGAGCACATCCCGGTTCAGCAGCTTGGCCGCGGCCATCGCCAGAATGCCGGACCCGGTACCCATGTCCAGGATGCGCCGCGGACGACGACGGGCGACGATTTCCAGCGCAACGAGGCAGCCGCGGGTGGAACCATGCTCACCGGTGCCAAAGGCGAGGCCGGCATCCAGGGTGAGCGTGATCCGGCTTGGGGCCGGCGGTCCGGTCAGGTGGGTGCCGCGGACGGCAAAGTGCCGGCCGATCAACTGTTCAGGGAACGCAGCGTAGGTGCGAGACAGCCAGCCGTCGGGCTCGGTCGCCGAGCGTTCCAGCAGGGCTGGCTCGGCGGTGATCATCGCGGCCACAGCCAGCGCGGAGGCCAGTTCCGTGTCATGGACGCCGACCTGTTTCACGCCCTCGACGCGCCAGGTGCCGGTGCCGTCGTTGCGGAAGAAACCGACCGTTTCACAGGCGCTGCCAAGAGCGGCCTCGTAAGCCTCCAGGGAGTCCTCGGAGACGCTGACCGCAACGGTCTCCAGCGGAATCGGATGGTTCGCCATCAGGCCCGATCAACGAAACGGTCGAGCACGCGCTTGTCGCCGGATGTTTCGAACACCACGTCGAGCTTGTCGTCGTCGACCGCGCGGACCGTGCCGTAGCCGAATTTCTGGTGGAAGACTCGCGCGCCCACCGGGATCCTGTCGGGCCGAACCGGGCGGCCGGGTTGCTCCCACGCGTCGATCACGCGTGGCGGTCGCGCGATCAGCGGGAACTGACCGGAGAACGCCGTCGCCGCGGCGACCCGTTGCTGCCGTGCGCCGCCGGTTTGCTCGACATGGGCGTCGGGTAGTTCCTCCAGAAAGCGGCTGGGAACGCTGGTCTGCCAGTTCGCGTAGATGCGGCGGTTGGCAGCGTGGCTGACGATCGCCCGCTTGCGGGCCCGGGTTAGCCCGACATAGGCGAGACGGCGTTCTTCCTCGAGGCCCTTGTTGCCACTTTCGTCCATGGCGCGCTGGTTGGGGAAAACGCCTTCCTCCCAACCGGGAAGGAAGACTGTCTCGAACTCGAGCCCCTTGGCGCCGTGTAAGGTCATCAGGCTGACCTTGTCGTCGTCGCTTCGCTCCTCGTTCTCGGTCACCAGGGCGACGTGGTCCAGGAATCCGGCCAGGGTTTCGAAATCGGCCAAGGCGCGGACCAATTCCTTGAGGTTCTCCAGGCGGCCGGGAGCTTCGGCGGACTTGTCCTGTTTCCACATCTCGGTGTAGCCGCTCTCGTCGAGCATGGTGGCGACGGTGACGACATGACCGTCATGGTCGAGCTGATCGCGCCACAGGCCAAACTGGCGCAACAGGCCGCCCACCGAGTCTTTCGGCTTGCCCTTCAGGACGCCGGTTTCCACCAGTCGCGCCGCGGCGGCCTGCAGCGGCAGGCCCCAGGCTCGGGCGGCCTCGTGCATGGTCCGCAAGGCGGTGTCGCCGACGCCGCGGCGAGGGACGTTGACGATTCGCTCGAACGCCAGATCATCGGCCGGCTGCACCGTCGCACGCATATAGGCGATGGCATCGCGGATTTCCGCGCGTTCATAGAATCGCAGCCCGCCGATCACACGATAGGGGACGCCAATGGTGATCAGACGTTCCTCGAAGGCTCGGGTCTGGAATCCGGCGCGGACGAGGATCGCGATTTCTTGCAGGGGGTGGCCGTCGCGCCGAAGATCCTCGATCTTGCCGGCGACCATGCGGGCTTCCTCGTCGGAGTCCCAGAGTTCGACGACGGTGACCTTCTCGCCGGTCTGCGCGTCCGCGCGGCCAGGCCGCAACGTCTTGCCGAGGCGGCCCTCGTTGTGGGCGATCAGGCCGGAAGCGGCCGCCAGGATGAACGCAGTGGAGCGGTAGTTGGCCTCCAGACGGACGATGCGTGCATTGGGAAAATCCTTTTCGAAACGGAGGATGTTCTCCACCTCGGCGCCGCGCCAGGAGTAGATGGACTGATCGTCGTCTCCCACGCAGCAGATATTGCGGTGGCCCTGGGCGAGCAGGCGCAGCCACAAGTACTGGACAAGGTTGGTATCCTGATACTCATCCACCAGGATGTAACGAAACCGGTGGTGGTAATCGGCCAGAACATCCGGCCGGGTGCGCAGTATTTCCGTCATGTGCAGCAACAGATCGCCAAAGTCGGCCGTGTTCAGCGCACGCAGCCGTGCCTGATATGCTTCGTACAGGGCCTGAGCGTGGCCGTTGGCGAAGTCCGAGTCCTCGTTCGCTGTGATTCTGGCTGGGGTGAGGCCACGGTCCTTCCAACGTTGGATAACGCCCATCATGGCGGCCGGCACCCATCGTTTGGTGTCGATGCGGTCCGCCTCCATCACCTGCCGCAGCAGGCGAAGCTGGTCGTCGGTGTCCAGGATCGTGAAGTTGGATGTTAGTCCGACGTGTTCCGCATGACGGCGCAACATGCGCGCGCAGAGGGCATGGAACGTGCCGAGCCATAGGCCTTCGGCGGGTTCGCCGAGGATTGCCGAGACCCGTTCCCGCATTTCCCGCGCTGCCTTGTTGGTAAAGGTGACGGCGAGGACCTGGTTGGGGAAGGCGCGTCTGGTCACCAGGATGTGGGCGAAGCGCGTGGTCAGCACGCGGGTCTTGCCGGTGCCCGCGCCGGCCAGCACCAGCAGCGGGCCATCCACGGTCTCGACGGCTGCGCGCTGTTCTGCGTTCAGGCGGGCGAGATAGTCTAAGGATTCGCGTGTCACCCGACTGGATATAGGGCACACACTCACGACGGGGAACCAGTGTCCGATCGCGGCGAAGCGTGGGAGCGAAGCTGTCACGATTTCCGCGTGAATCGGCCACTCCAGATAAATTGTCCGATCGCGGCGAAGCGTGGGAGCGAAGCGGTCACGATTCCCGCGTGAATCAGCCACTTCAGATAAACTGTCCGGGTCGCGGACGCGCGATACTTAGGCGGATCGTCAGCGACCTTAAACGGCGGAGTCAGACCAAACCGGCCCCGATTCAACCGGCGGCAGCAACAGGATCCGACAGCCCCAACGGCTCACCGCCTGCGGCGGGATATCCCCAACCCGACCAGCCCAGTCCCCAGGATCGCCACCGAGGCCGGCTCTGGCGCCGCGATGGCGGGAGGAGGGGTCGAAGTTTCGGTGAAAGAGACGGCCGTGGTCGACGTGTTCGAGCTCGATACGTTGGTGAAGGCAGCGCTCAGGAAGACTTCCTGCGTCGATGCATTCGGCAGCGTCAGAGTGCCTTCAAGAACCCAGGCCAGACTTGTCGATCCCGGTATGGCTTCGGCGACCAAGGTGCCGAACGATGCGCTGTACATGTTTCCCGCCGAACCAAAGGTCTCCGTTGCGAAAGGAGACTGCTGTGTACTCGGCGAACCTGGCACGAAGCTGATGGCGTTGCTGGCCCAGGACACGGAAACCCCGGAACTCCCGTTGAGACCGGTGGTATCGGTGGAACCAATCGACGTGAGGTCGTAGGCGCCGATGGTCTGTAGCCCGGTAACCGAGCTGGCGTTACCGATCGCGCCGTTGGGGGCGTACGAGACAGTGTTCAGACCGATCGTGCCAAAGGCAAAGTCCACAGTCACGCCAGCGAAAGCCGGATCCGCGCTGGCGGCCGCGATGACCAAAATGGCGCCGCCGAGCAAAACATCGCGCAACGAACGGAGGATCATGATCAAACTCCTGAGCTGACTTTGGCGTCCGCCGCTCCGTTCGAGGCGGTTGCTTGGTATGCGGCAAGCCACCTATTCGCACGTTCCTTGGTCTCGTTTCAATACGTTATCGTGACCAGTCCCCGCGCGACGCGACGGGCGATCTGACCGGCGCCAGCGAACCCGGGGCCCGATTGGCCGGCTTCTCGGCCCTGGACCGGCGAATTTACCGGGACGCACGAACCCCAAGCACATGGGCGATCGCGTAAGTCAGATCGGGGCGATTCAACGTGTAGAAGTGAAATTCGTCGACGCCGTTCGCCTGCAGCAATCTTACTTGCTCCGCTGCGATGACCATCCCCACCATCCGGCGAGTCTCCGGGTCGTCCTCGGTGCCCTCGAACAGCCGCCCCATCCAGTCCGGCACGGTAGCGCCGCACATGGCGGAGAATTTCACGATCTGCGCATAATTTGAGACCGGCATGATTCCTGGCACGATCGGGGTTCGGATCCCAGCCGCGAGGCACAGGTCGATGAAACGCAAATAGGTCGCGGTATCAAAAAAATACTGGGTTATCGCACGCGTTGCCCCGGCATCGAGCTTTCGCTTTAGGTTTTCGAGGTCCGCGACCGGGCTCGACGCCTCGGGATGCACCTCGGGATACGCGGCGACCGAGATCTCGAAATCAGCGACTTTCCGCAATCCCGCAACGAGATTGGCCGCATGACGATAACCGCCCGGATGGGGCTCGTAGACGGTACCGGCTGGCGGATCGCCCCGCAAAGCGACGATATGACGTACGCCGGCTTCCCAATAGCCCCGTGCGACCTGGTTGACCTCTTCGCGGGTCGCTCCGACACAAGTCAGGTGTGCCGCGGCGACCAGACTCGTCTCCCGTGCGATTCGGGCCACGGTGGCGTGCGTGCGCGTCTGCGTCGAGCCGCCGGCGCCATAGGTCACCGAGACGAATCGCGGCGCCAGCGGCGACAGGCGTAGGATACAGTTCCACAACTGCTGTTCAAGCGCCTCGGTCCGAGGCGGTGAGAACTCGAACGACAATTTCGGCGCCGGATGATCCGCGGCCCGAACCGGCAGGGCACTGAAACGCGGGCCGGTCAGCCAGCGCTGCAAGGTGGCGGTTGACGTGTCCATGCCGACTCAATCCCCGGTTTCGCGGACAAACGCAAGGACTTCGCGCCAAGCGGACGGCGATCCGCGACGGACTTCCGCCAGGGGATTTCCGCCAGCCGCGAGACCGTGGTATGGGCGTTCCAGCGACCCTTCACGGAAAACTCAGTACCGGGGTGTTCCAATCCCTAGCAGACTTGTTATGTGAGACTTCCAATCGAACGCACGCGATCGTCAACCGCGTCCGGACCTGGCCCGAGGAATCTGATGCGATCTTCCCCATGTTCCCGCCTCGCCTGCTTTGGGGCGCCACGGATGTTGGCGTTCGGAGTGTTGGTCGCGTTCGGTCTTTCCGGATGCGCCACAAAACCGCCGGCGAGCGATCCGGATGCCGTGGCTGATTACGAGCAGACGAACGACCCACTGGAGCCGACAAACCGAGTCTTCTATGCAATAAATAACGGTATCGACACGGTCATCCTGCGTCCTGCCGCGCTGGCTTATCGATATGTTCTACCGAGTCCGGTCCGAGACGGTGTGCATAACGTGCTGGCCAATATAGGGTTGCCGGTGCAACTCGCGAACGACATCCTGGAAGGCAAGCCCCGCCGCGCTGGTGACAGTACGATGCGGATCCTGATCAATACGACGGTAGGAGTCTTTGGCATCTTCGATGTCGCCACGAAATGGGGCTATCCAGACCACGATGCCGATTTCGGCATGACCCTGGCGCTTTGGGGTGTGCCGGAGGGGCCATTCTTGTTCCTGCCGGTCCTCGGCCCCAGCGACCCGCGCGATGCCGCGGGCTTTGGGATGGGCATCGCGATGGACCCCTTCACCTGGATCGGCACCGGACCTAATCATCCTGGCTGGACCGCGTTCAAATGGTCGCGCTTCGGTCTGAACGCCATCGACGCGCGCGAGCGTGTCCTCGATTCAATCGACCAGATCAAGAAAACGGCGCTCGATCCTTATGCAACCTTCCGTAGTCTGTATCGTCAGCACCGTCACGCGCAGATCGAGAATGTGCGCAACGACAATCGGACGACCGTCCCCGTCTGGTTCTCGCAGCCGCCCAGCGCGACCGCGCAATAAAACGACCTCGCCACGGAGCTCGGACACTTTATGATCAATCGTCGGAATTTCCTGACCTTAGCCGCCGCCCCAGCGCTGTTTCCGCTCCCGGTACGGGCGCAAGCCGCTGAAAAGGCGTCGGCTTTCGTCAAATCAACCGGCGACAGGCTGGTCGCCGTCGTCAATGGTCCGGGCTCAAGCAGCGCCAAGCGTGCGCAGATGAGCCAGATCATCAATTCGGATGTCGACGTTAACGGGATCGGCCGCTTTTGTCTGGGCCGATACTGGAGGCAGGCGACGCCCGAGCAGCAGAAGCAATACTTGGCGCTGTTCCACGAGGTTCTGGTCACCAACATTACCGCAAAGCTGGGCGAATACCAGGGCGTGACCTTCACTATGGGTCGCAGCAGACCTCAGGACGACGAAGCGGTGGTGTCGACCACCGTGATTCGCCCAAACAACGGCCCAACCGCCGTAGACTGGATCATCTCCAACCCGTCCAGCGACCCGAAAATCGTCGACGTCGTCGCCGAGGGTACGTCGCTGCGACTGACCCAGCGCCAGGACTACGCCTCCTATTTGGCCCACAACAACGGCAGCGTCGACGCACTGATCGCCGCGATGAAGAGCCAGATTTCGCAGAACGGTTAGATCCTGACGGGAAACGATACCGACAGCAAGTCTGGGATCGGCCAATTGTTGTGAGACGCGACCGGACTCGCCAGTTTTAAGAGCTGGTGCAGTGCTTAACGGCGATTGATACTCTCATATAGAATCATCGTGTAACCGAACTGGACGAACGTTTCGGCCCGCCGCATCCCGATTCCACCTAGCACGATCCGCGACCCGAAATTGCTCTCCCGCGCGACGCCGATGATCCGATCAAGTCCTGCCTGATGGTGGCCGAACCGTAGGGCGGCGAAGGCGGCTTCGCGGGCCACGCCGCGGCCTTGCGCTTCCGGCCAGATGGCGAAGCGCAGAGCGACCCCGCGCCCATCGGTTCTGTGCTGCAAGCCCGCAATGCCCACGAAATGGCCGGCTTCGCGGACCGCCCAAATGCCGAAACCGTACTGGCCCCACGCGGTCACGTCGTGGGCCAGATCCTCAGCCGTCCTGGCATGATCACGCACGCCGCCGCGCATCACGGCGAAGACCCCCGGATCGGCCTTGATCGCACGAAGATCGGCGAGATCAGCGAAGCCGACCGGGCTGAGGACCAGGCGGGCCGTGCGGAGCACCCAGGCCGCATTCACAACGATTCCCGCGCGCCGCTGCATCGTGGCCTTGCGATATCAGCGGCGGTAACCAGGATCGAGTCGTCGAAGACCCGCCCGCCGCTCGGCCGCCACCCGACTCCGATTGCGTCTTTCGTACCGCGCCAGGAAGACCACGCCGCGCCTGGTCCCGGGGAAAGCCGCCATCCAGTCGTAAGGCATCGTCAACCTTCGGATTTCTTCCAAGGTCGCGCCAAAGTGATCGCCGTTGCAGAACCGCATGCCGAGACTCTCGGCGTCCAAAGTGCACACCTCCCGCCGCGACGTGTGAGATAGCGAGACGTCTCGGCACGAACAATGCCTCGCGTGGCTGAAATGCGGCCCCGCCGGCTCGCGGCATGGGGCCCACGTCGGCCATGGGTGGCACCGCCGGTCTCGCCAGCTATAAGAGTCTGGAAGGATCTGGCTTGTGAGACAGGCCGAGGCGGCCGAACCCGAGAGAGACGTACCATGCCCATTAGGAAAGGCTACAAGCAGCTTCTCGCCGAGGCGAGCGCCGAGATCGAAACTCTGACCGTCGAAAGCGCGATCCCGCTGATTGGCGACCCCGACGTGGTCTTTGTCGATCTGCGTGATCCGCGTGAGATGCAGCGTGAGGGCACGATGCCAGGCGCGTTTGCGTGCACGCGGGGAATGCTGGAATTCTGGATCGACCCGGAGAGCCCTTACGCGAAGCCGGTGTTCGCGGAGCCCAGGCGATTCATCTTCTTCTGTGCCGGCGGGTGGCGCTCTGCCCTGGCAGCGAAGACCGCGCAGGATATGGGGCTCGAGAACGTCGCGCACATCGAGGGCGGCTTCGGCGCCTGGAAAAAAGCCGGGGGTCCGGTCGAAGCACCTAAGCCGAAAGCCTGACGATCAGGTCCGCGACCCTGGTTGCAGCAACTCGGCCGGCAACCAGACGCGCCGGACGCGCCATTCGCCGTTTTTCAGGTCCATCTCCAGCTTTACAGGCTCGCGCTGCCCTTGCGCCTGGAGACTGACCATAAACGTCGTCGGACTATCGAAGAATGCCCAGGTAACATGCACGTCGGCGCCACGCGGGGCCGGTTTCTTGGTCGGGACGGGGGACGTGGCTGCCAGCAACGCTTCCGGCGTTACCGCCTGATCGATTGCGTTCGAGGCGATCCCGCGCATGAAAGAGGCCCCAAACTGCGGCAATGCCCCGGCGACCTGCGGCGCGGGGTTGTCGGCCACCAAGTCGCAGATGTCCTCCTTGATTCCCTCCCGCACTGCGGGCCAATCAACCAACGATTCCAATGAAGCCGCGTCAGCTCCCTCAATCGCCGAGCCGAGCCGGTACAACGTGAGATAGGGGTAAGCGACATAGGCGATGGCGACGACGAGCACTGTCGCTAGAAGGGGCCACCTCGCTCGCATCGGCTTGCTCCGCTACAATTAGTCGGTCTTGCTTGGACGTTAACGCGGGCGTTTGCAATTCTTTCCGTCAACCGAGTGACAACATCGGCCACAACTGGTTGATAAATCGTTAACTGTGCCGTGAGTGCGAGAATGCTCCCATCTGTAGCCGTGTGCCGCCGAACGATGGAACGCGATTCGCAGGGCGCCCCCTGATTCGCCGGAGGTTCGCCGGACGCACTCAGTCGGCCGCCGGCCCTTCTGGGTGGATAGCGCCCATGGTACACGAGCGGACCGGACGGCGCGACCAATGTGGCGGAGGGGAGGAACGCGGTGAAAATTTCTATCCTGGGTGGCGGGGGGTTCCTGGGCCGCAAGATCGCATCGAAGCTTGCGCAAGATGGCGAGCTTGGCGGCAGGCCTGTTGCCGCGCTTACGCTGTTTGATGTCGCCGCTCCACCAAAACCGGATGCGCCCTTTACGGTCACATCAATTGGCGGAGACGTCGTCACGCTGCCGGGCGATGCGATCCCCGACGGCACCGACCTCGTGTTTCATCTGGCCGCTGTCGTCAGCGCGCAGGCGGAGGCGGACTACGACCTCGGCCGCCGGGTCAATGTCCGCGGCACCGACGCGGTGATTGACCGCTGCCGAGCCTTGGGGACTCGGCCGCGCGTAGTCTTCACGAGTTCGGTCGCAAGCTTCAGTGCCGACCAGAATTCCGTTCTGCTGGACAACACCCGGCAGGTTCCAGCCAACAGCTACGGCGCCCAAAAAGCCGCCGCCGAACTGTTCCTGGCCGACGCCTCCCGCCGCGGCTTCCTCGACGCAGTCTCGTTGCGGCTGCCCACAGTGATCGTGCGGCCTGGCCGGCCCAACAAGGCGGCGAGTTCCTTCTTTTCCGCCATCGTGCGCGAGCCGCTTCTCGGCCTGGACACGGAGCTGCCGGTCGCCGACGATTTCGCCGTCTGGGTTTGCAGCCCGCGCCGCGCCGTGGACTGGCTGCTGCACGCCGCTGTCATGGACACCAGCAAACTGGGGCTGGATCGCAGCATCGACCCGCCTGGGATCAGCACCACGGTCGCCCATCTGCTGCAGGCGCTGGACCAGCTCGCCCCCGGCGCCTCATCGCATGTCAAGCGTGCTGCAGATGAATCGATTGCCGCCATCGTTTCCACCTGGCCCCCGGCCTTCGAGGCGTTGCATGCCCGAACACTCGGTTTTTCCGCACATGAGCCGGTCCTGGAGGTCCTACGCGCATTCATCGAGGACGATCTCGCGGCGACCAAGGCCGAACGTGGCTAAATAGCAATTTGGGGGGCGATGTTTTTACCACAGTGATGCCCTAATCAGAGGATGAATTGTTGCGTGGGGCCGTGACCGGTTCCAAAACACCTGGGTCACTTCTTTTCCCGGCTGGACGTCCAGAATGCCGCCACCTCCCGGCGATTCCACCTTAGCGGACCCGGATGGCGTCCGCCTTCCCGGGACAGCCGCGTCCACATTCGAAAGCGACAGACGCGCGCCGGTTCGGCGTCCGCGGCGCCCTATTGGATCCGCGGTCACGCATGCACCGCAGGTGCTGCGGGCGCTGGTTCGCGCCGACGAGATCTGGCTGGTCGTGCTGGCGGCGTTTATCGGATGTGCCTCTGGCATCATGGTCTGGATGATGACCGAGACCACTCAACTGGTGCACGAAACCCTGTTCGGGATCACCCCGACCGAGCGCCTGAGTGCGATGACCTGGCTTAATCCGCTGCGTACCGTGATCGTTCCCGCAGTTGGCGGCCTCGCTCTGGGGTTGGTTACCCTCGGCCTTAGCCGGCTCCGCCCACGCCGGACAGTGGATCCGATCGAGGCCAACGCGCTGTTTGGCGGACGAATGTCCCTGAGCGGCAGCCTGATCGTCGTACTGCAAACGATCATGTCAAACGGCGTCGGCGCCTCGGTTGGGCTGGAGGCGGGATACACCCAGATCGGATCGGCGATCGCTTCCCGGTGGGGACACGCGTTTCGGGTCCGGCGTAATGACCTGCGCCTGCTGGTCGGGTGTGGCGCCGCCGCGGCAATCGCCGGTGCGTTCAACGCGCCGCTGACCGGCGCGTTCTACGCGTTCGAATTGGTGATCGGAACCTATACGCTAGTCGCGTTCGCGCCCGTTGCCGTTGCCGCCCTGGTGTCGCAGGCCGTGGTCCAAGCCCTCGGCGGCTCGATCTTCGACGTGACACCGCAAATCCCCGGGCACATCGATCCGCTCGACTACATTCCCATCCTCGCCCTCGGCATGTTGTGCGCCTTGCTTGGCATCTCCATTATGCGCGGCGTCACCATCACCGAGGATCTGTTTCGCAAGAGCGGCGTCCCGGTCTGGCTGCGGCCCAGTATCGGCGGTCTGGCGATCGGGACGCTGGCCCTGGTGACGCCCGCGGTATTGTCGTCTGGACATGGCGCGCTTGGGATCAGCTTCGAGACGCATGACCCGTTATACTGGGTCGTTCTGTTGGTGGCGCTGAAGGCAACGGCTTCGGCCATTTCGATCGGCTCCGGTTTTCGCGGCGGACTATTCTTTGCGTCGCTGTTTCTCGGTGCATTGTTGGGGAAGGCCTTCGCCGGCGGGCTGGCGCTGGTCAGCAGCGCCCATGCGATCCCGCAGGAGGTCTGCGCCCTGGTGGGCATGAGCGGACTGGCCGTCGCCGTCATCGGCGGCCCGCTGACGATGGGATTCCTGGCGCTGGAGGCGACCGGCAGTCTGCCCATGACGGTGGCGGTGCTGGCGGCCTGTGTTGTGTCCTCGCTGACCGTGCGACGGACGTTCGGGTACTCGTTTGCCACATGGCGCTTCCACTTGCGCGGAGAAGCGATTCGCAGCGCGGTCGACATCGGCTGGATGCGAAATTTGACGGTCGGGCGGATGATGCGGCGGGAAATGCGGACCGTGCGTGCGGAAACGCCGCTGAGCGCGTTCAAGCGCGACTTTCCGCTGGGCGCCACACAGCGCGTGATCGCGCTGGACGAGGAGGACCGCTACGCCGGCATAGTGCTGCTGCCGGAGGCCCACGCCGATGCCGACGACGACCATAAGGTGCGCGACATCGTGCACTATGCTGACAGCGTCTTGCTGCCGCAGATGACTATCAAGGAAGCGGTGGCAATGTTCGAGAACGCCGAGAGCGACGCGCTCGTCGTCGTCGACAACGCGCAGGACCGTCAGGTCATCGGTCTGCTCACCGAACAATATGCCCTGCGCCGCTATAGCGATGAGCTAGACCGCCGCCGCCGCGAGTTATCGGGCGAGTAGGCAGTCAGTTACGGATGTATGCACAGTGTGCAACGAGCGCGAAAAACCGTTGCCGAGGCCATCGCTGCGTGTCACGCTGGCTGTAATGTCGGGGTGGGTGCCGCTGGACGCCGGTCCCGGGACGGGAGGGCAATCCGGAAAGCAGGCCTGTTTGCCTTAACCCGGCCGTGCCTGGAAGCCAGTGCCACGCAGCGGCCCCTGTTGAAGGGGATGCTTGCACATGCTCGACGAGCCGATCGTCAATACATTCTCGCACATCAAACCCGGCGACACGCCCTGGGTCGGCGAAGGTTTGCGCTCGTTTTTTGAGTATCGCGATCTTGGAATCGCCGATGCCACGGGCGGCCGCGTCATCGCCCAACTGGTGCGGGCCAAGGAGGCGCCGGAGAAGGGCACGGGCTGGCACAGGCACATCAGCGAGTTTCACATCGTCATCATGCTGAAGGGCTGGGCCCGATTCATGTATGAGGATAAGGAGCACCTCGTCTCCGCCGGCGATTGCGTCCATCAGCGGCCCGGTATCATGCACTTCCTGTTCGATTACTCGCCCGAGATGGAATACCTCGAGGTCGTCGGGCCGGCCGACTTTGGGACTGTCGACATGACGAGCGATATCCCAGTGCCCGAGCCACTCCCCTGGTAGGCTTTCCGCCGATGCCTGCGGCTACCTGCGTCTGACCATCATGGCCGCGCTTATTCTGCCCGTCCGCGTTGTGCGACCACGGCGAGAGCGGGCCCAAATGGTCGATGAACCGGGTCGCGGCGTTTGGGGGTGAGGGTCGTTTCCCAGACCCGATCAGAATTCGATGTCCAGTTCGTCGATCTGGTCGGGTTCCTTCTGTGCGGCGGCAAACCATTCTTTCATGTCGGGCCAGGCCATGATTTGCCGGCAATAGCGCTCACATGCGCCCTCCATCGCAACATCATAGCTGCGGAAGCGCGTGACCACCGGCGCATACATCGCATCGGCAATCGTCGGTTTCGCGCCGAAAAGCCACGGCCCTTTCCAGGTCGCCAGGCACTCGCGCCAGATCTCGGTAATCCGGTCGATGTCGGCCTGGACCGCCGACCATACCGCGAACCCTGGGCGGAACAGCTTGAGGTTCATCGGCAGGGCTTCGCGCAGCGCCGAGAACCCGGAGTGCATTTCCCCCGAAATCGACCGGCAATGCGCCCGCGCCGTCCGTTCAGCCGGCAGCATCCCGGCGTTGGGGAACGCCTCATTCAAATATTCGGCTATCGCCAGCGTGTCCCAGATCACCACACCGTCGTGCATCAGGGCTGGGACCCGGATCGACGACGACTGCATCAGCAGTTCCTTGCGATTCACCGGATCGTCCGGATCGACGATCTGCTCCTCGAAGGCCAGCCCCGCCAGACGCGATAAGAGGTACCCCCTCAAGGACCAGGAGTAATAGTTTTTGCTGCTTATTAAGAGCGTGGCCCCTGCCATAGTGACAACCCCCAAGCGCGCTGGCATGCTGCGTCGCAATATAGCAAGACGCTCGCCAACTTGGCGAGCGTTTGTGATAAAGTGATAACAAATCGGTGACAGGCACTGCGTGACTCAGCGGGCGATGATCTACAAAATGTATCAAGCGCAGGCCGACCTGCTGTACCCCGCCCGTCAACTGGCCCGCCTCGGTGCCGGGTTGGCACGCGCCATCGACATGGGTGAATACACGCCGGCGCCGCTCCGGCAGTTCGGCGCGGCCTGTAGTATGCTGGCTGAAAGCGGCCTGACGCATCTGCGTCCGGACTTCGGATTCCGGTCCACCCGAATCGGCAACGACATGGTTGGTGTAACCGAAGAATCTCGCTTTGAGACACCCTTCTGCACATTGCTGCGTTTCCGCAAGGATACTGCTGCAGTACAGCCAAGGGTCCTGGTCGTTGCGCCGATGTCGGGACATTTCGCAACACTTCTGCGCGGCACGGTGTCGGTCCTGCTGCCCGATCACGACGTTTATATTACCGACTGGAAGAACGCGCGCGACGTCGCGCTGTCGGAGGGCACGTTCGGCTTTGACGAATACGTCGACCATCTGATCCGCTTCATGGAGGTCATCGGCGAAGGCAGCCACATGATCGCAGTCTGCCAGCCGGCGGTCGCGGGCCTCGCCGCCACGGCCGTGATGGCTGAACACGGCAACAAGGCGCAGCCACGTAGCCTGACGCTGATGGCCGGCCCAGTCGACACGCGGCAGAACCCAACCAAGGTCAACGCGCTGGCGAAGTCCCGCTCGATCGAGTGGTTCGAGCAGAAACTGATCGCTAAGGTTCCCTGGCGCTACAAGGGCGCATTCCGTCGGGTCTATCCAGGGTTCCTGCAATTGACGGCGTTCATGTCGATGAATCTGGACCGCCATATCAACGCCCATATCAGTCAGTTCCGCGCCTTGGCCTGTGGCGACGTGGTCGCAGCGGAGGCGCACACCAAATTCTACAAGGAATATAATGCAGTGATGGACTTGCCGGCAGAATTCTATCTTGAAACCGTCAAACGCGTCTTCCAGGACCACGATCTGCCGCTCGGCAAATTGACCTGGCACGGCGAGGTTGTGAAGCCCGCAGCGATCCGGCGGACGGCTCTCCTGACCGTGGAAGGCGAGCGGGACGATATCTGCGCGATCGGCCAGACCATGGCGGCGCTGGACTTGTGCACCGGGGTTCGGATCGGCCAGAAGCGCCACCATCTGCAGAGCGGCGTCGGCCACTATGGCGTGTTCAGCGGCTCTCGGTGGGCGCGGGAGGTCTATCCCCGGGTCCGCGCGATGATCGAGGTGACAAATCACTGAGGGCGGGTCACTGGGGGGCGGGCTCTGGCCGCGCCGACGGACGGCCGCCGGTCCTTCGGTGCGCTTGATCGACCAGCTTCCATCGGCCAGGTCGGGGCGCTAAATCCCCAACATGTCTTTGCTTGTGATTTCCGGTGCTGTCATCCGCCTGGGCGGCCGGACGCTGCTGAACGGCGCCGATCTGACGATCGATCCCGGCCGGCGGATCGGTTTGGTCGGCCGCAACGGCGCCGGCAAATCCACTCTGCTGCGCGCCATCGCTGGCGAGATCACGGTCGATGGCGGCGACATCCGCTTTTCATCGCGCGCCCGCATGGCAACCGTTCGCCAGGAGGCGCCCGAAGGACCGATGTCGCTGCTCGACACCGTCCTGCAGGGCGATCCCGAACGGCTCGCGCTGCTGGCAGAAACCGAGACCGCCCATCCGCACCGCCTGGCTGAAATCCACGACCGGCTCCTGACCATCGGCGCCGAATCGGCCCCCGCCCGGGCGGCGACGATCCTCGCGGGCCTGGGCTTCGAGGAACCGGCGCAGTCGCGCCCGGTCGCAGAATTCTCCGGCGGCTGGCGCATGCGCGTGGCTTTGGCAACAGCTCTGTTTGCCAACCCCGATCTGCTGTTGCTGGACGAGCCGACCAACCATCTCGACCTCGAAGCGACCATATGGCTGGAAGGCTGGCTTGCACGGTTTCCGGGCGCCGCATTGGTGGTATCACACGACAGAGGCCTTCTCGACCGTGCGGTCGAAGCCATTGCCCATCTCGATAAAGGCAAGATCTCTTTAACACCAGGCGGCTTCGACGAGTTTGTTCGAATCCGCACCGAACGCGCGATGCAGCAGGCGCGCGCCGCCGAACGGGTCGCGGCGGAGCGGGCACATATCCAGTCGTTCGTCGATCGCTTCCGCTACAAGGCGTCCAAGGCCAGGCAAGCGCAGGCCCGCATCAAGGCCCTGGCGCGCCTGCCGCAGATCGAATCGGTCATCGAGGATGCCCCGACTCGCTTCAACTTCCCTCAACCGCCTCGCACCGCCCCACCCATTCTGGCGCTGGAGCGCGTCGATATCGGCTACGGCGCCACACCGGTGTTGCGGAATGTCTCCCTGTCCGTGGACCCCGACGACCGCATCGCTCTGCTGGGTGCCAACGGCAATGGCAAATCGACCTTGGCGAAACTGCTGGCGCAGCGTCTGGCCCCACTCGCGGGGGACGTCAGGCGTGGCCCCAAGCTGAAAGTCGGCTATTTCGCCCAGCATCAGACCGACGAACTGGTCCTGACTGAGAATCCGATCGAGCATATGGCGCGCGCCCTGCCGGATGCGGTTCCCACCAAGCTGCGCGCGCAACTCGCGCGATTCGGCCTGGATGCGGACCGAGCTGAGACCCAGATCGCCAACCTGTCCGGCGGCGAAAAGGCTCGGCTGCTGCTGGCCCTGGCAACGCGTGAGGCGCCCCAGCTTCTGATCCTGGACGAACCCAGCAATCATCTCGACATCGATGCGCGCGACGCTCTGGTAAGGGCTTTATCAGATTTTCAGGGCGCGGTGCTGCTGATCACCCACGATCCCAACCTCGTCGAGTTGGTGGCCGACCGGCTGTGGCTGGTTGCGGACGGAACGGTGAAACCGTTCGATGGGGACCTCGACGATTACCGTGCGCTGCTGGTTGAGCGGGCACGCCCGGCCGCGAAGCCGGGCACGATCTCCCGCAAGGAGGATCGACGGGAACGCGCCGAAGCCAGGGCGGCATTGGCACCGATCAGGAAAAAGGCGCAAGAGGCAGAAAAGCGGATCGCTGCACTCGCCGCGGAACGCGCGCGGATCGAGGCAAGCCTGGCCGACCCAGCGATCTACGCCCCAGGGCGGGCGTCGGACCTCACCGCGGCGAACATCCGCCTCGCCGCAATTGCCCGGGAATCAGCAGTCGCCGAAGCCACCTGGTTGCAGGCGGAAGAAGCGCTTGAGGCGGCGTCGTAGCCGACGCCCCTGCCGCGGTGCGCAGCGGAAAACCACTGATCCCATCTTTGGTGGCGTGCTTTGCGGTCAACATCCGCATGATGTGGACCCGATTTTCGATCGGGCGCGGACATGATCACGAACACCCGAACACCTGGACATCAAGCATCAGCGGTGACTGGACTATGGCGCAGAACCGGCGCCATGGGATCGTTCCCAACAATGCCTCGACCAACGTGCTCATCGCGCAGCCTGGGGGCCAAGTCGTTACGATCGCCGATGGGCCTAGACGGTGGTAGACCGAAACGACACGCTGACTCGTTGCCGGTCGAGGCTCTGACACTTAAGGATCAGGTCGTGACCGCCCCGCGGGTCGGTGACATCGATCGCCCATCGTCGGGTCGGTTCCCGGTGTGCGTCCCGCGAACTCTATCTGTCGCCCAGTCATGCGACCTACTTTGGAGGTCTGCTGATTCCGGCATGTTGTCCTTGCATTAACGCGACGGTTGTACAGTTGGAGATTGAATATTTCATGTGGAACTACCCACCCATGGCGTCTTGCTGGCCGAAGGCCTTCCCGGTGGTACCTCGAATGCGGCGATGGGTACGCAAGCCAACGGAGGCTGTGCTACAATGCGGCTCGCCGGCGACCGGTGCGAATCCGCCGGATACGCACCGCTGGTCCTGCGGGGCCCGCATGTCGAGGAGCCTTGCTCGCGGCTTCGGGATCGCGTCCATCGTATTGGCCGGCCAAAGCGGTTGGGTCGCCTGAGCAGACGGGCTCAGCCGACCGACACCGAGATAAACCGCAGAAGCTCATGGTGAGACATCGGTTTTTCCAGCACGGTCATCACCCCGAGGGTGGCGGCCTTGCGCTCGACTTCGGCGTCATGAATGCCGGTTATCAATAGAGCCGGAATACTTACGCCCCGCTCGGACAAACGCTCGATCATCTCCAGTCCGGTCATCCGAGGCATGTTCTGATCGACGACCAGACATGCCAGACGGTCGAGCTTAGCGTCTGAGAGGAATTCCATACCGGATCGGTAGGTCTCAACCTGATAGCCCATTGTTTCCAACAGGCCACCGAGGACATCGCCCACATCGTTGTCATCGTCGATGACCGCGACGATGCTCGCACTGTCCCTGTCCATAAATTAATGCTCCTCAAAAGTCCGCGCGCACCCCGATAACCCCATCGTAGTCTGACGGCCGAACCTAAATAAGGCTTAAAGAAGCGGATCACTTGCTATTGTTAGTATCAAGCGATAGATAAGCGGCGCAGAGAATGCGAATCGGCTTGGTTAACATGGAGTTAAGTTATTCCATGTTAACGTGTCTCTCGCCGTGAAGCGATCTGGTTAAAAAATTGTCTTTTTGGCACGCACTCCAAGGAAAAACCGTCCGAGTGCCAGCGATTCAACAGGGCTTGGTCTTGATGGCGGTCCCTGTAGCCGCCAAAGGCTGACCTGGCGCGCGGTCTTGGCACTCTAGATCACCGGGTGATGGAATTGGCTGAAAATCTAAAGCTACGACCTGAGAACCTCGGCAACGAGACCCAGCAGGATAGGCCGAATCGAGCACCTGAACAGCCAGGGGGCGATGGCGGGCCGAGCGATGAAGCCGAGTCGCAGATGCGACGGGCCCTAGGACTGCTGGGCGAGGGGCCTCGTCACAGACCCGACCACGAACGAACGGACCCGCCGCACCGCGGTGGTGACCGCTTCAACGGCGGACTGCATCGCCGCCGTTTCGTGCAGGATGGCGATATCCCGGTGACCGTGCTTCGCCGTGATCAGGGACACGATGTGCCCGCACATCGTGGGCCAGTTGCCGCCATTCCGCCCACTACGAGCCGTTTGCAGCGCGTTGAGGCGGCTTTGGCCATAGAAACCGCGGCGCGTGAGAGAGCGGAGCGGTCGCTGGCCGAGTTACAGGCCGTGGCGCACGATCTGCAAACCAAAATCGGTCATGCCGATCTCGCAAAGAACGAGGCTGTCGAGACATTGCGACGAGAGCGCGAGACCATGGCTCAGCTCCGAGCCGAGGCCCGTGCGTTTGAGGAGCGGTTACAAGAAGCGCTTGGGCAGGCGCGTGAGGCCGAACAGGCCAACGCAATATGCCAGGACCAACTCGCGGACGAACGGCAGGCACGTAAAGCCGCGGAGAAGGCGCTCCGGATCGCCGAAGCGGCGCGCGAGACGGCTGAACACCTGGTTCGCGCCCTATCGGAAGAAACGCCAGCGCCTCGCCGGGCGGAAACTGATCGTCGCCCTCGCGCGGAACCCGAGGTCGTTGCCCGGGCCTCCAGCCGCTCGCGTAGCCAGGGGGCATCCGTTGCGGAACCTGAACCCGTAAAATGGTGGCTTAACGAGAAGTCCGCTGCCAAGCGCCGGTAGAGGATCACCCCATCTCCGCGCCATCTGGCAGCGGCAGACCCGAAAGTCACGCCAACATCTTGACGTCAGCGCGATAGGGCCAATCTGCCCGACCGCGCGGCGTTAGGCCACGCTGCGTGCCGCGATTCCCCCACAAGCGGCATCGCGATGCGCGTTGACATCCGCGTTATTTCGTCGACCTCGGCAGGCCCTTCCACCAGCCCCGCTATTGCGTGACACCCCGGCGATATCCCGCGTCAACATCCCAAGCGGGTCCGGCCGCCGCCATCGCAAAAGGTCCCGGCGTGGCGCACAATTTCAACAGAACCTTGGCGCACCGCGAGCGGAAAGAACCGGGGTTGCCGTGAGACTGTGCCCGATGTAAGGCGCATATCCTGGCGAATGTCTAGATAAGCCGACCGATGTAAGCAGTTGGAAACATAAGGCCGTCCGCGGCTGGTGTAGCCATCTCGATCGATATAGCGTCATTCTGGGATTAATCCATGCCAACACTGTCCGCCAGCCGTACGAACCAGGCGTCTCGGCTGGCGAAATACATTTCGCGTGCGCGGGCCGACTTTGACGCCGCTCAGGCGGACAAGGGCCGCATCGCCGCCCTCCGTGTAGTTTCAGCGGGTGTCGCCCGATCGGCGGCGTTCCGCGTCACCCGCCTCGTCCGGAGCGTGCCGCACGTCCGAGACGCATTTGTCGTACCTGCCTTGAGATATCGGTTCATTCAGCCAGGCGTTCTGTTCGTAGGATACCTCGAAGCCAATCTCGGCCTGGGCGAGTCACTACGTGGCTTGGTACAATCGGTCGCAACCACGCAAGTGCCTTTCGCACTTTATCCTTTCAATTCTGGTGTGGAAAGCCGTCTAATTGGTCGCTTCGCGGACCAGCACTACGATCTCAAACGGCGTTATCAGGTCAATGTCATCGAAATGTCGGTCGACCAACTGCCGATGATGTTCCGCGAGGTTGGCCGGTGGAAGACGGCACACAGCTATAACATCCTCCGGACATACTGGGAGCTACCGGAGGCGCCCGCTGAATGGGGTGGCATGCTGAAAGACATCCACGAGATCTGGGTTCCCAATGAGTTTGTCGGAAATGGTTTTCGCGGAATATTCGATGGCCCCATCAGTGTCGTTCCGCCATGTTTGGTAATAGACACGCGAACTGAGTTCGGGCGAAGGCATTTTGGCTTGGACCCCGACAGGTTCTATTTCATGTTTTCGTTCGACTACTTTTCATATCCAGCCAGGAAGAACCCGCTCGGCGTCGTGCGGGCCTTCCAAACTGCTTTTCCCAGTCGCACGGAAGCAAGCGGCCTCATCATCAAGTCCACGGGCGCGTCCGATCAGCATCCGCGGATCAGGTCGGCGATTTTGCAGGCTGCGGAAAATGACCCGCGAATCAAAGTGGTCGACCGCATGTTCTCA
>DASYBP010000646.1:0-3105 GCA_036500715.1 Rhodopila sp. | reverse complement strand
CACCGGATCATGGCGCAGTTCGTCGTGGTCGATCAGATCCTCGTAGCCGAGCGCGATCCCGACCACACGCTGCATCACCAGCGTGTCCACCGCGTGCTCGATCAGCGTTGGATCGCGCGCGTCACGGAAACAGGCCGCCAGGCGCCGGGTCAGCCCGAGCACCCGATCGGTGGCACCCAGCAGCAGCGCCCCGGCATCCGATGTCAGCCGCCCGCCGGTGAACGAGTCCACCACCGCGCAGCCTTCAACCCGTGCAAAGGCGAACAGCGTCGGGTTACACTCTGTCGGCACCGGGAAGCTTCTCTGCTCAGCGATAAGGCTTTGTTGCAGAAGAACTTTCGCTCACTCAGAGCCCCGATGCACCTGATTCGTATGAGAAATGCGGGCTAGTGTCCCGAGTCTGAATTCCGTCATATCAGGGATTCGCAATCTGCACTTGGTACGATTCGGCGCGACTTGTGAGGCTCCCTGCCATTGAGGTGGGGAGACAGGCATGGCGGGACGACGGCTGGAGGCGCTGACGCTGACAGAGGCTGAGCGCTCTGAACTGACGGCGTTGGCGGGCCGGCCGAAGACGGCCCAGGTGCTTGCGCAGCGCGCGCGGATCGTCCTGGCCTGTGCCGATGGGCTGGAGAACAAGATGGTCAGCCGCCAACTTGGTGTGCATGCCATGACGGTCGGCAAGTGGCGCCGCCGCTTTCTCGATCAGCGGGTCGAGGGACTGCGCGATGAACCACGTCCCGGTGCGCCGCGCACGATCGACGATGCGCGCATCGAAGCGGTGATCACGCGCACGCTGGAAAGCCAGCCGGACGATGCCACGCACTGGAGTTCGCGTGGCATGGCGCACGACAGTGGCCTCTCGGTCAGCACGGTGCAGCGGATCTGGCGCGCCTTTGGCCTCAAGCCGCATCGGCAAGAGACGTTCAAGCTATCCACCGATCCGGATTTCGTCGCCAAGGTGCGCGACGTCGTCGGGCTGTATATGGCCCCACCCGAGCGCGCCTTGGTGCTGTGCGTGGATGAGAAATCGCAGATCCAGGCGCTGGATCGCAGCCAGGCGGTGTTTCCGATGCGGCCCGGCCAGCCGGAGCGGGGCAGCCACGACTACACCCGGCATGGAACGACTTCGCTATTCGCTGCGCTGGATGTCGCCACCGGCCGGGTGATCGGCCAGTGCTATCAGCGCCATCGGGCAGAGGAATTCCGCCAGTTTCTCGACGAAATCGAAGCCCGTGTGCCGCGCGATCTCGACGTGCATCTGATCTGGGACAACTACGCCACCCACAAGACCGCGCTGATCCGCGACTGGCTGGTGAAGCGTCCGCGCTGGCATGTACATTTGACCCCGACCAGCAGTTCTTGGCTGAACCAGGTCGAGCGTTTCTTTGCCAGGCTCACCGACAAGCAAATCCGTCGCGGTGTTCATCGCAGCGTTGAGGAACTCGAAGCCGCCATCAACGCCTTTCTCGACAACCATAACGCTGAACCGAAGCCCTTCCACTGGGTCAAATCGGCCAACGACATCCTCGCCGCCATCGAGCGTTTCTGCGTCTACAACACTTCATCGACATGATATGACGGACTTCAGGTTCAGGACACTAGGGGATGTTGCAGTTGGGGCAAGGTTGGGGGGCAGCCTGCGGAATAGAGGTGGCCGGGGAAATCTGCACAGTGCGATAAGTGGAAAATCTGCCTGAACGCGGCGAGGATACCGCGGATCAGGAGAGCACATGACGAAGCGAACCCGCCGGACGCATAGCCCGGCCTTCAAAGCGAAGGTTGCCCTTGCCGCGATCAAGGGCGAGAAGACGCTGGCCGAGTTGGCCCAGTTGCACGACGTTCATCCGAACCAGATCACGGCGTGGAAGGCGCAGCTCGTCGAGGCGGCCGCGGGAGTCTTCGGTGTCGGTCCCTCGGGCAAGGACACGGCCCCAGCGGTGGATCTGAAGGCCCTGCACGCAAAGATCGGCGAGTTGGCGGTGGAGAATGATTTTTTGGTCGGTGCGCTCGGCAAGGCCGGCCTGCTGAGCGCAAAGCGATGATCAACCGCGACCACAAACTGCCGCTGACAAAGCAGGCGACGGTGCTGGGGATCAGCCGTGGCAGCCTGTATTACGAACCTCAACCGGTGTCGGCTGCTGACCTCGCGATCATGCGACGGATCGACGAACTGCACCTCGACTACCCGTTTGCGGGCAGCCGGATGCTGCGCGATCTGTTATGCGGCGAAGGCATCGCCGTCGGGCGGGAGCGGGTCAGCACGATGATGCGGCGAATGGGCATCGAGGCGCGGTATCGCCGGCCGAATACCTCCAAACCGGCAGAGCGGCACAAGATCTATCCGTATCTACTGCGCGATGTGGTGGTCGATCGGGTGAACCGGGTCTGGTGCATGGATATCACCTACATTCCGATGGCCCGCGGCTTCGTCTATCTCACCGCAGTCGTGGACTGGTTCAGCCGTCGGGTGCTGTCGTGGCGGCTGTCGATTACGCTGGATGTCAGCTTCTGCCTCGATGCGCTCGAAGAGGCACTGGCGCGGCACGGCAAGCCGGAGATTTTCAATACCGGCCAAGGCAGTCAGTTCACCAGCGCCGCCCTTCACCGGTCTGCTGTTGCAAAACGGGATAGCGATCAGCATGGACGGCCGGGGTGCCTGGCGCGACAACGTGTTTGTGGCGAGGCTCTGGCGTTCGGTGAAATACGAGGAGGTCTACCTGCACGCCTATGACAGCGTCGCCGAGGCACGGGCTTCGCTCGGCCGATATCTCGCGTTCTATAACCGCAAACGTCCTCATTCGAGCCTGGACGCGCGGACACCGGATCAGGCCTATTTCGATGCTCTGCCGCTTACGGTAGCAGCATGACTTCACCGCCATTGGGTCGTCACTCTGGTCGGGCTACGCCCTCCCGACATGACGACCCAATGGCAACAATCGGCAGGAGATCCATTTATCGGCAGCGTAACGCTGTTCAGACGAAGGGATTTCCCCGGAAAAATCCCCCGAGGGATTTCGATAAGCGATTGAAATCAAAAACACAATTTTGCGAAAATCCCTTGGGCTTCCCTTAAGGGATTTGTGCAGAAATCCCCTTCCGGGC
>DASYBP010000645.1:0-18767 GCA_036500715.1 Rhodopila sp. | reverse complement strand
CACGAATTGTCTGAACTTCTTCTGTGTCGAGTTATTCATACCGGTGGCAGCATTCAAGACATCAGTCATGACGCCTGGGTCGAGGCCAAAGCGCTGGCCAATCAGCAGCGCCTCGATCCCGATCAGGAAGCCGCCAGTACTAACCAGGTTGTTCAGGGCCTTCATCGCCTGGCCGGACCCGACGGCGCCGGTCTTCAGCACCGATGTCCCCATCGCCGACAGCACTGGCATCGCCCGATCGATGGTTGCCTCGTCGCCGCCGACCATGATCGCGAGTTGTCCGGTCCTGGCTCGCGGCACGCCACCTGATACAGGCGCATCGATCAGCGTGCCACCCAGCGCGGCAACCTGTTCGGCAAGCCTCTGGGTCACCGACGGCACGCCAGAACTCATTTCGATGATGATGGAGCCGGGTTTCATGCCGGCGAACACGTTGTCGTCGCCTTCCGCCAGCACCCGCTCGACAATCACGCTGGTCGGCAGCATGGTGACGATCACCTCTGATCTCTCGGCCAATTGCCGCAACGAGTCAGGCGCCGATCCGCCAACTTGCTGGACGAAATTGTCTGCCGTTTCGTGGCGCGAGTCGTTCACGTTGACAGTGAACCCTGCCTTCACCAGGCATGCTGCCATCGGCCAGCCCATGTTGCCAACGCCGACGAAGCCGACGGTCTTGGTCATGCCGCCTATCCTTTCGCCGCGTCGACTTCCTTGAATACTTCGGTAGCGATCTTAAACGCCTCCAGGCACGCCGGAATGCCGCAGTAAGCGCCGACCTGCATCAGGATTTCCTTGATCTCATCGCGCGATACGCCGTTGGTGAGCGCCGCCTTCAAATGCAGACGCAGTTCGGCGCCGCGGTTCAGCGCGGACAGCATGGTGAGGTTGATCATACTGCGGGTCTTTCTGTCGATGCCCGGGCGGGTCCAGCACATGCCCCAGGCGATCTCTGTTGTCATTTGCTGAAACGCAGCGTTGAAATCATCTGCTCGCGCTAGGGAGGCATCGACATAGTCGGCGCCCAGGACGTCACGGCGAACGGCGAGGCCCTTCTTGAACAGTTCACTCTGATATTCGGGGCGGTTCGGAACTCCGACCATGCTTCGCTCCTGCGTGATGCGACGCGCGGAACCTACGGCGACCGGGATGTCAGAGCAAGCCGCAGGGCCTTGGGCTTGCGCCGCATTTGCCTGAAGGCCAGATCGTAGTGGGACCTGACAGGGTCGATCGGCTTTGACCGTTAAGTAACGACATTAGACGGCGTTTCGCCCGCCAGCAGCGAAGCTATACCCGAAAGGACAATGCGCCCCATCGCGTCTCGCGTCTCGGTCGTCGCGCTGCCAAGATGGGGCAGCAGGAATACATTGTCCAATGTCAAATACGCCGGATTCAGCGCCGGCTCAGCGTTATAGACATCCAGCCCGGCCGCGGCGAGATGACCGCTGCGGAGGGCTTCGATGAGGGCGCGGTCATCGACTAGCGTACCACGCGCGGCATTCACCACCACCGCGCCGGCGGGAAGCTGCGCGATCCGGTTAGCGTTCAGCCAATGTCGCGTATTGTCCCCGCCCGGTGCGTTCAGTGACAGAAAATGACAATTCGGCAAGAAGCTGTCGTCGCGATCGTGAAAAATCGCACCTTGCTCCAGGTCAGGCGGCAGCCTGGCAACGTCGCGATAGTGGATTTCCATCCCGAACCCACGCGCCATGCGTGCAATTTCGCGTCCGATACGGCCCATACCCAGGATGCCAAGCCGCCGGCCCGATACCTGCGTGCCGAGCAGCTGGGTCGGCGCCCAACCTTGCCATTGTCCAGATCGAACCAGCCGCTCGCCTTCGCTCGCTCGGCGCGCAGCGGCCAGCAGCAGCAGCATGGCGCACTCGGCGGTTGCGACACTCAGGACATCGGGCGTGTTGCAGACCTTGAGTCCGCGCGCCTTTGCTGCTGCAACGTCGATATGGTCGTAACCGACGCTGAATGTGCCTATGACTTTCACCGATTGCGGCAACGCGGCAATCGTCCTCGTGTCCAGCACATCGCCGGGGCAGCACAGCACGGCGTCGGCGCCCTCGGCCCGCGCGACCAGACCAGAAATCGGCACATCGGATGGGGTCAGCCGAGCATCGAATTCTCTGGCGGCCAACGCTTCGACCGAGGCCGGCAGGCGGCGCGTCACGAACAGAACGGGCATCTTCAGTCCCTCCAGAGCGGGTCGATGGCCGGCTGGCCAGACAGCACCGCCACTATGTTGTCCAGCGCGCGGTATCCCATAGCGTCACGCGTTTCCTTCGATGCACTTGCAACATGAGGTGACAGCACAACATTATCCAGCGCGGCAAATCGCAGGTCATAGTCAGGCTCATCGCGAAACACGTCGAGTCCGGCCGCAAACAGCTTGCCCGATGTCAGGGCGTCATAAAGCGCGTTCTCCTCGATCAAGGATCCCCGGGCGACGTTTACAAGAACGGCGCCGTGCGGCAGCAGCGACAACGCCTGCGCGTCGATCATCCGGTCGGTTGCGGCGCCGCCGGGCGCATGGATCGACAGGAAATCGCAATGCGGCAACATTTCGAGAAAGTCGGCAAAGTATTCAGCTCCCTGCTCCAGGTCCGGCGGCAGGCGGGACCGGCCATGATACAGGACCCTCATGTCGAACCCACGCGCGCGCCGCGCAAACGCTCGGCCGATCCGGCCCATTCCCAGTATCCCGACACGTTTGCCGGTCACGCGTACTCCCAGCAGTTCGCCCTGACCGATGCGATATCGCCACCCGTTGCGCATGATGCGGTCATACTCGATGCCGCGACGCGCCGCCGAGAGAAGCAGCATCATCGCGTGGTCGGCGGTGCATTCATCAAGTACGCCGGGTGTATTTGTCACCATCAGCCCGCGCGCACGCGCGGCAGCGACATCGATATGATCGTAGCCGACGCTGATCGTGGCACCGACCCGGACGCTGCCGGGTAGCGCCGCAACCGCCGCGGCGTCCAGTTGCAGTGTGTTGGTGAACAGAATCGCCTCGGCCTGGTGGACCTCTGCTGCGCGTGTCACCTGTGGCACCGTCATGTCGCCGGACCCGCCGGTCAACACGGTATTGAATTCGTTGCATGCGCGCGCAACAACATCAGTGGTGGTAAGGCAGGCCAGTACGAGGCGGCGCTTCATCGTCTGCTGTCCTTGCTATCGCTCAAGCGATCACGCGGCAAGCCGATCAGTAGATCGTCGTGCGCAGCCGTTCCGGGTAGCCGCGGTCGTATTGCTCCCCGTTGATCAGGCCAGCGGTGACTTCGGCCAGGATCGTCCCGGTGCTTGGGAGGTCCTTGCGGCTGGTGTGCTTTGCCGGATTCCACAGCTCGGACCGAACGAATGCCTTCGGGCATTGGAAATAGATGCTCTGCACCGTCACGACGATCACCGAACGGGGCAGCGTCCCGCGGAACGGGAATCGCCCGATCAGGTCTTGTGCCACCGAGATCGCGGCGCGTCCGTTGACCCGCAAGGTCTCACCGACGCCAGGGATCAGGAACAGCAGCGCCACGCGGTCGTCATGGATGATGTTGCGCAGACTGTCGATGCGGTTGTTGCCGCGCCGGTCGGGGATGAGCAACGTCTTGTCGTCCAGCACGTGAACGAAACCAGCCGGGTCGCCGCGGGGCGAGGCGTCCAGCCCCGCGGGCCCGCTGGTCGCGAGCACCAGGAAGGGCGAGGCCTCAATCATCGCGCGGTAATGCGGATGAATGTAGTCGATCTCCTTGGAGATCGCGGCAGGTGATGGATCGCCATACAGGGCGCCTAAACTTGCCTCGTCCCTGATCAGACTGTCATCGCTGATCACGTCCATGCGCCGCCCGCTCCTGTCCTGCCGTGCCTGACGTGCTAATACTCACCCGGAATGCGGGAAGCCGACAAGGAGGAAGCACATGGACGACAAGAAGGCCGCGATCGTCACCGGCGCGGCGAGCGGCATGGGGCGCGCGATGGCGCTGGCTCTGTCGCAGATTGGGTTTGACGTCGCTGCCGTGGATCGCAACGCCGCGGCGCTGGACACCCTACCCGCCCCGATCAGGCCGGTACCCGCGGATCTGTCGCAAGCTGATTCGTTCGAGACGATCGTGTCGGCTGTGCTGTCCGCATTCGGTCGGATCGATGTGCTGATCAACAATGCCGGCATCGGGCAAGCCGCGATCCGGGGCGACCAACGGAGGAATCCGTTGCGCTTCTGGGAAGTGACGCCCGAGCAATGGAGCCAGTTCCTGGCGGTGAACGCGACCGGGCCGATCATGATGTCTCGGGCGGTGCTGCCGCATATGCTGAAAGCGAACAGCGGCCGAATCATTACGGTGACCACCAGTCTGGGGACAATGGTGCGCGAAGGGTACCTGCTGTACGGTTCGAGTAAGGCAGCGGCGGAATCCGCCATGGCGGTGCTGGCGGCGGACTTGGCCGGTACCGGAGTCACGGCGAACGTGCTGGTGCCCGGCGGGGTGACTGATACGCCGCTGGTGGGTGACGCGGGCGACAGGTCAAAGATGTTGCGGCCGGAGATCATGGTGCCCCCGCTGCTTTGGCTGGTCTCGGACGAAGCGGCGTCGGTCAGCGGGCGGCGATTCATTGCGGCTGATTGGGAGACGCGGCTGCCGCCCGGCAAGGCAGCCGAGGCGGCCGGCGCGCCGGTCGCCTGGCTCAGCATCGCGCGAATGCCGATCGAGCCCGGGTAGTTATCGGGTCTTCAGGCGCTTCGGCAGCAGGTGCGCACCCGCAACGAGGCCGATCGCAATCGCGCCCCACATCGCGCCGCGGTGGCGGCTGGTGAACATCTCCCAACTGCGCGCGCGTGCTTGATCGTCGAAGCGGCCGTGCGCTCCATAGGCCCCGGCGACCGGCTCGAACAGGTTGCCGGGCGCGTCCGGGTTGCAGGGTTGGTCGGTCAATTGCCCACTATAACCTGATTTTGCCAGATATCGGTCGATGAGCCCGGGCGCGATCCGATTGGCCAGAATTGCTTTGACCGTGGAAAAGCCGACCCAGATCTGCCGGCGCGGATTGAAGGCGCCGAAGTAGATCGCCCGGGCCGCGACCTCGGGCTGGTAGATCGGTGGAACTGGCTGTGCCTTCCGGCCCATTTTGTTCCGGGCCCAATCAAATTGCGGTGTGTTGACCGCCGGCAGATCGACCGCTGTGATCGTAACGTTGATGTTGTCGTGATAGAGTTCCGAACGAAGTGCGTCGAGAAAGCCACGGATGGCGAACTTTGCACCGCAATAGATCGATTGCAGGGGCACGGACCGATAGGCGAGCGCTGAACCGACGCTTACGATTGACCCTCGGTTCCGTGGCCGCATGTATTTCAGTGCGGCTATGGTGCCGTGCACCTGGCCGAGGTAGGTGACAGCCGTGCCGCGTTGAAATTCCTCGGCGGTGAGTTTGTGAACGGGTGCGAAAACTGTTGCCATAGCGACGTTCACCCAGACGTCGATCGGGCCGAGTTCGTGCTCGACCTGATCGGCGGCTGCTTCGACCGCCCTGGCATCCGCTACATCAGTCGGAATCGGCAGCGCGCGAACTCCGAAACGACGCAGTTCCGCGGCGGCATGTTCCAGTCGATCAGGATCGCGCGACAGCAGTGCCACGTCGCAGCCATTCCGCGCAAATTCGGTGGCGGCCGCACGGCCGACGCCTGCGCCGGCCCCGGTGATGACGACGATCTTGCGCATGCATATCTTCCCCTGCTGCAGAGCTGAACGCAGCTTCGGGCGTGGGGTGGCGGACACGTTGGCGGCACACAATTCCTATTGTACAGGGGGTGGCCAGGCTGCGGTACATTGGCCTGGCCTAACGCAAGGAAAAGTCTCATGCGCCTAGCCTTGATTGCTCTGCTACTGCCGCTTGCTCTCGCAGGTTGTTTGTCGTTCAGCAGCAGCGATCCGCCGCCGCCGGCCAGTAACACGACGGTTGTTACGCCGAGCCATTAAGTCGCCACAGTCCAGGCGATTGCTTCATCTCAACGAGGTTGCTGCTTAACTTCTGTTTTCACGACGACACTGGGAAGCAAAGCTTGGTGCGTGCCAATCCAGGTGGCCGCACTCATGACCTGATCCGCAAACAGCACGCCGGTGGTCGGTATCGCCAGGCCACCGGTCCGCAGCACCTCGGCGGTCCAGGTATTGCAGGTGTAGAGACCGGAGTAAGTATCGCGTGCGGCATAGAACAGGCTGCCTGGGTAGGGGCCGTCGGCCAGCCGGATAGGTTCACCTGCCGACGGTTCAAATTCGCCCGCGATCCTGGCCTCGATTTGGTCAAGCCCGACGCGGGATATTCGCAGCGTTACGACGTTTTGCTGCCCAAAGGCTTGCTCAGGCGACGAGGCGAGAGCTGTGACCAACAAAGCACTTTGGCTGGGCAAAAGAGCTTCCAGCATGGCGCCAAAGTCCTTCTTCCGGTTGAGCAAAAATTGCCGCTCGCCAAAGCCGAAGCTCAGAAAGCGCACGCCTGGAAACGGCTGTTCCAATGCTGTCAACGGACCGGCGATCTCTTCGACCGGCAGGCCAATGTCGGTGTGCCATTCACGTCGAATGAGGTAGACCACCGAATCGTCAGGCGACGGAGCGCCAATGGGAGCGGAACAGGCAGCGAGCAGGATGGTCAAAAACAGACCAGCAGCGGAGCGTGGGCGGACCAATTCGTGCGCCTCTTCTCAGCCCTGGGTCAGGGCGCGCCTTTGATTTCGGCCAGCACGGCCGCATAGGCTTCGGGCGGTATCGTCACGACACCGTGAAACGGTGAACTCAGTCCCACTATCAGAAGCAGGACCAGCACACCGGACGCGACCAGCGTCGCGGTCATCAGCAGATGCACCGCCGGTGCTGGACCGCCTAGCACGAAGGAAAATCCCACCATCAGCGCGCCACCCGCGAGGAGGACCATCCAGACCAGATCGGGAATAGTGCCATGGGCGGCGAGCCTGCGATCTCGCCGCGCCGCCGCGACGTCACTGAGGGCGCCGAGCAGAAATGCCTGGACGTTCGACTGGCCTGATGCGGCTGGCACCAGGCCGAGGACCGTTTGATCGAGATGCTTCAGCAGAGGTTCGGCCGCAGGCACTGTGCCTCCGGCAATCTGATCCGGCCACTCAACATTCATGATGTGCTCGAGATATGCGGTGACGTCGGCGCGTACTGTCGAGCCGGCCGGATCAGGAAACCCGAAGCTCACGCGATAGATGCTGCCGATAAGGTCAGCTTCGTGACGCGCCAACGTCTCCGCGGTGCTGTACTGCTCCCAGGCTGTGGTTGCCATGAACGCCAGCAGCACCGCGTAGGTGGTACCTATGACGGAAAAAATCGCTCCCCCCAGCACGGTATGCTGCCGCCGGATTGCCGCTGGCAGAAACTGCTGCACCGCGATCTGCATGATCAATGCGCCGGCGATTGCAACAATCAGAATGATCGCACCCGACTGCCAGATCGGGTGCATCGTGACGGCCATCGACATCATGGCTTGCGCTTCCTGCCCCCGGGTTGAACTATGGTGCGTTCAAGAGTGTCAAGCATGATACCACGTGTCACCTTCGACCCAACTGCCGCCGCGCCGCTGGATGGCGTCCGGGTGGTGGATCTGTCCCGCCTGGTTGCCGGCAACATGGTCAGTCTGCAACTGGCCGATCAGGGCGCCGAGGTGATCAAAATCGAGGATCCAAAGGTCGGCGACCCGCTGCGCGCCTGGCGGGTGAACGGGTTGTCGCTGCATTGGAAGGTCTATGCGCGGAACAAGAAGAGCCTGGCTATGAACCTGCGGACCCAGACAGGGCGCGATGCACTGTTGGATTTGCTGGCGGCCAGTCAGGTGCTGATCGAGAACTACCGGCCTGGCACGCTGGAGACCATGGGCCTGGGTCCCGAGGTGCTGCATGCGCGCAACCCGAGTTTGATCATCGTGCGGATCACAGGGTTCGGGCAGGACGGGCCGTACCGGGATCGGCCCGGCTTCGGCACATTAGTGGAAGCAATGTCCGGGTTCGCCGCGAAGAACGGATACGGCGACCGGCCGCCAGTGCTGCCGCCGCTGGCGCTCGCGGACATGGTCTCGGGGCTGTATGGCGCCTACGCGGTGATGGTGGCGCTGCGCGTGGTCGAGCGTGGCGGCCGTGGTCAGGTGGTCGACCTTCCGCTACTGGAGCCGATGATCTCGGTGTTGGGCCCCGAGGCGGCGGTTTATCGGGTTTCCGGGAACAAGCCGGAGCGCACGGGCAGCCGGTCCCAGACGACGTCACCGCGGAATGTCTATGCTACCTGCGACGGGCGTTTCATTGCGATTTCGGCTTCGATCCAAGCGATGACGGAGAGGTTGTTTCGCGCGATCGGCCGCCCCGACGTTATCGAGGATCCGCGGTTCCGTACCAATACCGATCGTGTTCGCAATATCGATGCGTGTGACGCAATCGTCGCGGAATGGATCGCTCAGCGGACGCTGGCCGAAGCGATGCAGGTGTTCGAAGCGGCGGAGGTGACCGCAACACCTATATTCGAGATCGACCAGTTGCTGGACGATCCTCATGTGCAGGCGAGGGGCGTGATCGTAGAGGCACCGGATGACGAGGCCGGTTCGGTGCTGATGCACAACATCATTCCGCGTTTGTCGGAGACACCCGGACGCTTACGTACGCCCGCGCCTTTGTTAGGACAGCACACGCGGTCCGTTCTCGAGTCGATCGGCTACGATGCAAACCGACTGGCGGCTCTGGCTGCTGACGGCGTGATCAGGGAGGGCCGATGATGCGCGACGATCTGCCCGTGTGGCGGTCGCTGATGTTCGTTCCGGTAACAGCAGAGAAATTCGTTCGCACCGGAGCCGATCGAGGAGCGGACGCGATCATCCTCGATCTGGAAGATGCCGTTGCGCCCTCGCAGAAGGACCACGCCCGGTCGTTGATAGCCGGGGCGATTCCGCAGGTGTCGCGGAACGGCGCTGATGTGGTGGTACGGGTTAATCGACCGTGGCGATTGCTGGTACGCGACCTGGAAGCGGCGGTGATTCCGGGTGTCAAGGTTGTCATGCTGACAAAGGTTGACAGTCCGGAGCATGTCCAGGCCTGCGCGGAGATCGTTGCGGAACTGGAGGCGGAGCGCGGCCTTCCAGCGGAGGGCGTGCAGTTCATTGCGCTTGTAGAGAATGCGCGCGGGTTCTTTCGGATTGAGCAGATTGCCAAAGCGCATCCTCGGATGGTGGGGTTGAGCCTGGGGTCTGAGGATTTCGCCGCTGACGTCGGGATGAAGTCCGAGCCTGAAGGATTGTTTTATCCGAAACAACAGACAATCTTCGCCGCTCGGACGGCGGGGATTTTGCCCATGGGGTTCATTGGATCGATCGCTGACTTCCGTGATCAGGACGCATTCCGAGCGATCGTGCGACGGTCGCGGCGGCTAGGGTTCATGTGCGCGAGCGCGGTGCATCCGCTGCAGGTGTCGGTGTTGAACGAAGAGTTCGCCCCAGATCCGGCCGAGGTGAGACGGGCGGAACGGATGATCGCGGCGTATGACGAGGCGTATGCCGCCGGGGTCGGAGCAGTTCAGTTCGAGGGCGCGATGATCGACGTTCCTGTGGTCGAACGCGCGAGGTCCGTTGTCAGGCGGGCGATGGCGTTGCGGGCGAAGCGATAATCGCGCCCCGGTGGCGGCGGGGCGCGATTGGTCTCACTGCTTGTTGCGATGGCTGATGGCCCAGACGTAGTCGGCGACCGCGGCGAGGTCAGCCTGCGAGAGTTGCGCGCCGCCTTCGGGCGGCATTGCGCCAATGTGCTCCTTTGCCTTCGGGACACCGTGCATGATGGTCTGCTCAATGGACTCAACGCTGCCGTTGCTCCAGATGAAATGACCATCTGCCAGATCGGAACCAATGGCCGAACCTTTGCCGTCGGGACTATGGCAGCCGGCGCAGGTGCCGCCGTCGACCTGGCCGTGGAAGATCCGGTCACCCAGCGCGACCTGGTCCGGGGAGGCGCCCGGCGGTATGGGAAGCGGAGGTTCGCCGGCGTTTGGATGGACACCTTCCGGCGGCACGGCGGTGGCGGCATTTGACGCCTCGGTGACGCGCGGCGCCGGCGCCGCCGCGATGCCGCTTTCCTTGTCGCCATGGAACGTGACGCGCCAAATGCGGCCTGCGTAATCGTCTGAAATATACAGGGTGCCATCAGGCCCTATCGCCAAACCCGTCGGACGATGAGCCGCTCGGCCGGGCTGTTTGATCGCGCCGGCGAAACCATCCGCGAAGACGACAAACGGTCCAGAGGCCTTGCCGTCGTGCATCGGCTGGAACACCACATTGTAGCCGCCCTGCGGCCCCGGTGCCCGGTTCCAGGAGCCGTGGAAAGCGAGGAATGCGCCATCCTTATAGGCTGACGGGAATGCGGTGCCTTCATAGACTTTCATATCGTCAGGAGCCCAGTGGGCCGGGAATGCCGCGGCGGGTTCCAGCTTCTGGGCGCAAACACCAACTGTCTTGCCACCGTCGCCGCCATATTCGGGTGCCAGTACGAGTTTCTTCTGAGTGTAGTCGTAGTAGCATTCCGGCCAGCCGTAGTCGCCGCCGCGCCGCAACTGAACCAGCTCCTCGGCGGGCTCGTTCTGGCCTTCCGCCGCGTTGTAGAGCTTGGGCCAATTCTCGTAGAGCTGATCCCGACCGTGCTGGGTGACGTAGAGGCGGCCGGTGGAATCAAACGAGAAGCCCTCGCCGTTGCGGATGCCGGTGGCGAATCGTTGCGCTGGTAAGAAATGCTGGTCCAGCCGGTTCGCATCATAGAGCCAGGTGCCGGCCCTCGTTTTCAGCTCGTTGCATGGCTTTTCGCCAGGCACGCCCGGCATGCGGTTCTCGCCCTGGCAGGCATTCGTTGCTGAGCCGAGATCGACATACATATCGCCCCGCGCGTCTATGGCGAAGGGATGCATCGGATGGTCGCCGGTTACCGGCAGGCCTGACACGACGGTTTCCGGCGCAGCGGTTGGCGCGATGCCCTGGGGCGGCAGCGCATAACGGACTATGCGGTCGTTCGTCTCGGCATAGACATAGTTTTTATAGATCGCGAGACCGGTCCCGCCCTTGTCGCCGTCCGCCGCCGTGGGGCCAAAGCGATCGATCTTGTCGGCCTGGCCGCTGTCCTTGGTATCCTGTAGCGCTACAAGGAAGCCGCCGGCATGCGGCGTGTCGTTGTTGTAGTATACTCCGCTCCAGGTGTTGACGTAGAGCACGCCGTTCGGGGCGACCGCCATCTGCCTGACGTGGCCGAGGCTGTCCGCGAATATGGTCGCGCAGAAGCCCGGCGAGAGCGTGATGCCGCCGTTGTCGCCGGAACATGCGGACTGGGCATTGGCCGCGGTCGCAACGAGCAGCGTGCTGGCGAAGAGAGCTGTGGCGCTGACGCCGAATCTTATGCGTGCGTTCATTGTGCAAACCCCTTGTGGTCGACGGACTCCAAGCGTGTCCGTGAAAAGGAGTCCGCCACCTCAAGTTTGGTTGCAACGGGTGGAAAAAATTGCGACGCGCTTCAGTGGCCGCGTAGCAAAATGGTCAATCGGCGCAGGCCGGCCGTCAGGCGCCAGGACGTGCTATTCTCCACGGCACGGAGGGCTCGTTCAGCGTTTGCCAAGGCCTGCTCAAGGTCGCTGATGCGGTGGTCCGCCGCGTCCACATTGCGGACGAGCGCGGCGGTCTGTTCATGCGATGCCGCGAGGTCGGCCGAAAGGGCGTAGACAGTTTGTCTGGCGGCGGCAAGGTCGGCCCCGCTTGCGGCCAGGTCCGCCGACAGCTTGGTGTTGGCCTGTTGTGCGGCCGCCCTATCGGCGGACATCTTCGCGGCGGCGTGGCTGGCGGCGGCAAGTTCGGTCTCAAGACTTCTGGCAATCGTCGTATCCGGCATGCTTTCGGTCTCGGAACCGAGTGGCGCTTCGGACGGGCGATCGCGGTGGTGGATGTTGATGGCCGGGACATGGTCAGCGATGCGGCCGCGGGCCGTCAGCGGGCCACCGCCGGCCTTGCGGAAGACCGCGACGAAATCTGCCCACCGCTCGGCTTGCGGCAGGCCGATGAAGGACTCGATCAGTTCGATCTGGATATCGCGCCGGGCGGCCCATTGCACCAGGGCGGCGCCGGCATCCGGGTAGAAGCGCCAACAATCCAGCGGGTAGCGATGAAAGTCGCCGTTGGCGGGTGCGTTGAGGTAGAGCAGGCCGCCCGGGCGCAGTATTCGTGTCAATTCCAGGAACGTGTCCCAGAAGCAGACATCGTGCTCGAACGCCGAGCTGGTGACGATCGCGTCGGCGAAGTCGGGCGCGAATGGCAGGGGGGCGCGGGAACTGACCACGACGTCAACGCCCCTGGCCGGGATCATGTCGAGGCCGATGTAGTGGACCCCGGGCGGGCAATGGTCGCGGAGGGCGCCGTTGACGTCCTGGCTGCCGAGTTCGACGACCGTACGGAAGGTGTCAGCGTGGTAGAGTTGGAAGAAGAGGCGGCCATGATCGTGGGCGGTGTCGTGCACGGGTTGGGGTGGCCTTCGGTGGCGGCGGGACTTTGCGGTGCGTGAATTTCCTGTCGCTATGGTATCAATCGCCCGCACATCCGGCAACCGATGGTTGGAACGCCCACCGGGCACTGGAGCCAGCGTGTCCTTCCGAGCCGCCGATTTTACGTCTACCCAGTTTTTTCTTCGAGAGCGCTCATGCCCGCTCCGCCGGGCGAAGCGACGTCAGGCATGGTTAGGGAGCCGCTCCCTCACTGTGCGGTGTGTCGCAGTAGCCTTTGGGAATTGGATGGCAACCTGCCACGTAGCTGTAATCCAGGTTAGCTTCCGGTGCCGCTTGCTCCCGCGCATCGTTCGCTAGCGGAGATCACGATCACCTGCGGGTGTGAGGGGACTTCGTCCGCAGCCGGAGGAAACGCCAACGGCGCGCGGCATGCCAGGAAACCAAACGGCGTCCACGTCCAGAGGAGCTTCGCCTCTGGCTGCGCCTTGCCCGTGCGCCAGCCGTTGATCGCCGCGTCCTTGCGACACGGGTCCATCAAGCAGACTGCTTGCTGCGGCCCTCTGAAAACGACTGGGTCAGGGGCTAACATGACCGATGAACTTCTCGGGCGGTCGTGTTCCCCATTGCGAACGGAGGCCCTCCTTCGCTGAGACGAGGTTGCCGCCGTTCCGGATATTCAAACGGTCGGTGTCGGCCCAGTGCTCATGGACGCGGCCCCAGGGATCGGCCCAGTAGTCATAGACCTGACTGCCGAGCAGGTGGCGGCCAATGCCCCACATGTGCTCGTACTTTTTCAGGCTGCTCAGATATTCATGGCCGATGAACACGTCGTCGATGTCCTGCACCTCGAACGAAAAATGATTGAGGCCCGCTCGTTCATTTCTCATACAGAAGAAGGCATGGTGATCAACATAATCATTACCGGCATCGATCCGACTGAACTGACCGATGATGTTCTCTTTCTCTCCAGCATAAACGTCATCTGAGCAGACCAGACCGAGCGTCTCTCGGAACCAACGAACGGTCTCCTGGTTCTTCGGCGAGCCGAGAACGGCGTGGCCAATGCGTTTCACGCTCGACGGACCAGCGGCAAACCGGATGACTTCTCCAGCACGCTTCAACGGTTCGACGCCTGAGTTGATGGGCTGACGCACGACCTTGATCGGCTGCACGGGTTCGATGCCGTGTACGATCTCGATCGCGTAGCCATTGGGTTCGGTCAGACGGACCCTCTTGCCGCCGCCCGGTTCATCAATGTTTTCGATGCCGGTTGCACCGGGCAGTTTGGAGACCGCGTTGAGTTCGTCCTCGTCGCGTACCGCCCATGCGAAGCCGATGAGCTTGGGATCGCCGCGTTCGGTGACATGGATATGGTGCGCCGGATCGGTGCCGCGCATGTAGAGTGCCGTGGCCGTTCGAGCCGCCCGCATCATGCCGAACGCGGTGAGAAATTCCTCCTCCGCGTCCAAATCGGGCGACCGGAGCCGGGCATACGCGAGGTCACGCACCTTGATGACCGCCATGAACATCTTCCCAGATGATCCGACATGGTTCGTTGGGTCGGCTTTCGTCCCTCAGCCTGATCTATTTGCGGCGGTCCATCAAGGCTCTTGCTCTGAGCTAGCGATGGTAGGCAGGCCTGTCCGTTGACGGTCGGTCACTGCCAAGCCCGACCATTCACCCCAGCCTTGAATATTCGTATCATTTGTTTAAATATAACGTCTCCGTGCCGGTTTGCTTCTGAAGAAAATGGGTATATAACTCCCCAGAACGAACGTTTAAAGGCTTGTATCACCGGAAGCAGTTGTAGTCAATCGACAGACGAACCTGAAACGCCCTCTTCGCTGCCGTCCGTGACGAAGAAGCGCATGGTCGCCACACCAGTGTGAGCGTTTATATGCTCGACGTAAAGCACTTCTGAGCGAAAGTACTTACGCTCGTCACTAAATTGCCCTACTTGGAAGTAATGCATAGTATATTGCGATAGCGAACCCTTTGCGGCTGGAACTAAAAAATGGTTGTCACCCAATCGCCTAACACGCTCACCACACCCCAGTGAGGTCATTACATCGATCACTAGCTCCGCAAGGAGATGTTCTGAAGCGTTCTGTTCCGCCTTGATCGCTTTCAACGTCACTTTCAACTTGAAAACTGGCCGACGGAACTCTCAATAATCTCCGATTCCCACTTGAAATCTGACGCCTTGCCCTTCGCCGGCAAGCAAAGATTTCTTTTCAGGGGTAGGGATAACGTGAGCGCTCCCGAAGGTGATCTGGTCGTAGTGTCCGATTGCCAATCCGCCGTTTCCTGTTGTCACATCGCCAGCTATGGACGTTCCGCTTCTGTTCGCTCGTGCTATCGCACGTTTGCCACCTAAAAACCATGCGACGATTGCGACTGGGATGGCCACTATGGAGGCTATCTCAGCCCAACTCCAAGTGTATCAGGCATTCTGCCGCCAGACAGTCGTTTCCGTTGACATGTGAAATCGTGTAGGCGCCCATGTTGGCAACATATTGGCATCCGGCTTTCACTGCTTGATCAGCACGCTAGCTACAATGCCCACCGGGGGACTCGAACCCCCACGTCGTTTCCAACTGCGGATTTTAAGTCCGCTGCGTCTACCATTCCGCCAGGCGGGCACGGGCCGGTTCTACCGGGGACGCTCCGACACGGCCAGAGGTATTGGGAAAGAGTGAGGTGCGGGCTGCCTACAGCCGGCAGGCGATGTCGAGCGCCATCCGCAGCAGCTTATCGCTGGCCTCGGGTGTGCGGAAGGCACTGTGGGCGGACAGGGTTACATTCGGAAGGGTCGTCAGTACGTGGCCGGGCGGAAGAGGCTCGGTGTTAAAAACGTCCAACGCCGCGTGGCGCAGGCGGCCGGACCGCAGCGCGGCGATCATGGCGTCCTCGTCGACGATGGCGGCGCGCGCGGTGTTCACCAGAATTGCGTCAGGCCGCAGGCGCCCAAGTCGCCCCGCGGTCAGAAGGCCGCGGGTTTCATCGTTCAGAAGCAGGTGGATCGACAGAACGTGGCTTTCCGCCAACAGCGTGTCCAGATCGACGAACGTTACGCCCGGTGCGGATTTGGGCGAGCGGTTCCAGGCCAGCACGCGCATGCCAGAGCCTGCGGCGATCCGCGCAACCTCGGCCGCGATGCCGCCGAAGCCCAGCAGACCGAGCGTTTTGCCGGTCAACTCAAGGCCCTCGGTGCGGATCCAGTTGCCGGCACGGATGCCGCCGTCCATCCGGGCGAGGCCGCGCGCGGCAGCCCACATCAGGGCGATGGCGTGCTCCGCGACCGCAGTGTCGCCGTAGCCCTTGATGGTATGGACGGTAATGCCGATGTCGGCCAGTTCTTCGGGATGCATGTAGCTGCGGGCGCCGGTGCCAAGGAAAATGATGTGTTTAAGGCCAGTGCAGGCGCGCATCACGTCGGTGGGCATCTGGGTGTGGTCGTCGAAGCAGAAATCGTAGCCGGCGAGAAGATCGGGCAGTTCATCCGAGCTGATCTCACCCCGCTCGATGACGGCGACAGGCGGGTCGCCGGGCCGGGACACCTTCCGGAACACCATGGCAAGATCGTCAACGGCATCGAAAAACAGACCCTTCATTAGGCGCTCCTGACCAGATCATCACACAACTCTGCGCAAACTATACGTTGTGCGGCAAGCGTGGTGATGGGGTGATGCGCGACGTGCGATGCTTGCAATGACGCATCGCCCTGCCGGGGAATCTGCTAAACGCGACCGGGATGCCACGTTCTGCCCCCACTGTTCCCCGATTCGATCCGCCGCGAAAGACGGATGCTCGGATGAGGATCGCGACGCCTCCGGATATGACGCCGGCCCAGTCGCTGGCGCGATCATGGCAACGGCGGGCGTTCCTCTGGCTGCTGCGAGGGGGGTTTATTGCCTCGGTCTGGATGACACTGGCAGCGGCGCTGGTGGTGCTGTGGTTCTGTCGAGACCTTCCGAGGCCTGACGCGGCGCTCGACGCGGTTCGCCGACCCGGCCTGACGATGCAGGACCGCACCGGCCATGTCATTGCGACGTTTGGCGATCTGGTGGGAGAACCGCTGCGCCTGCGGGAGTTTGCTGCGTTTTTGCCCGCCGCGGTGGTAGCGGTGGAGGATCGCCGTTTCTATCATCATTTCGGTCTCGACCCGCTGGGGCTGGTGCGGGCAGCGTGGGTCAATCTGACCGCGGGGCGCGTCGTGCAGGGTGGCTCCACCATTACCCAGCAAGTGGCGAAGACGCTGTTCTTGACCAACGCTCGGACCACCAGACGAAAGGTGCAGGAAGTTCTGCTTACGCTTTGGCTGGAGCGGCACTTCACTAAGCAGGAGATCCTGGAGATCTACTTGAATCGGGTCTATCTGGGCGCGGGCGCCTGGGGGATGGACGCGGCTGCGAGGATGTATTTCGGCGTGTCTGCGCGCCGGCTGAACCTGGCCCAGGCAGCGGTTCTGGCCGGGCTGCCGCGGGCCCCGTCGCGGTTCAACCCGCGGGTCGATCCCGCGGCGGCGCTGGCTCGTGGCAAAGAAGTGCTGATCGCGATGGCCGAGACCGGGGTGATCTCAGCCGATCAGGCCCAGGCCGCGGTTACGCGGATTACGTTCCCCCCCAGCCCGATGGCGCCCGGCTGGTTTGCTGACTGGGTGGCCGAACAGGCGCAAACGGTATTGGCGCCGGACGCGGACGCGACGATGCGTACTACACTCGACAGCCGCGACCAGGCGTTGGCAGAGGCGCAGCTGGCGGCACTGCTGGACGGCCCCGGCTTGGCGGCGAACGTGGGACAGGGGGCGGTGGTGGTGATGGACGCCGCCTCGGGAGCAGTTCGGGCGATGGTGGGCGGGCGAAATTTTCGTGCAAGCCCATTCAACAGAGCGGTCCTGGCGCGCCGGCAGCCGGGGTCGTCGTTCAAGCCGTTTGTTTGGCTGACCGCGCTGGAAACCGGCATGACGCCGGACGACACGGTGTTGGACGGGCCGATCCGCATCGGCAACTGGAGCCCGGCGAATTTTGACCGGCGCTATTCCGGCGAGATCACATTGGAGGAGGCGCTGGCCCAGTCGGTCAACACGGCGGCGGTCCGGCTGCTGTTGCAATCCGGCGGCGCTAAGGCCGTTGCCGCGACCGCCGCGGCGCTGGGGATTTCGGACAAGCTGCCGAACGATGCGTCACTGGCGCTGGGCACTGGGGAGGTTGGGCTGCTCGAACTGACCGCCGCTTACGCACCGTTTTTCAACGGCGGATACCGGGTGACGCCGTTCGGGCTGGACCGTATCCCGCATCAACCGCATCTCGTCATCGAGCCAGAGCAGGCGGCGATGATGGCGCGCATGCTGGGTGCGGTGGTAAGCCGGGGAAGCGGGCGGGCCGCGGCAGTACCCGGGCGTGCGGTGGCGGGCAAGACGGGTACGACGCAGGACTCGCGGGATGCTTGGTTCATCGGGTCGGTGAAAGGGATGTTGATCGGCGTCTGGCTTGGCAACGACGACAACGAGCCGATGCGGGGCGTTATCGGCGGTGGTCTGCCCGCACGGTTGTTCCACGATATCGCAATGGCGATAGATTAGCGCTGTGGCGTTCGGATCACGCTGCCTCTTTTCCGGCGGCTGCAGCCCCTGCATTACGGGGTGGCTCGTTTGCAGAGCCCGGGTTTTGGCAGGTCGTGAGATGGCGGCGTGCGCCTTTACGCTTGGCGTAATGATTGGCCGTTGCGTGCTTAAGCAAGAGCAGCGAGGTGGGCCCCGGTTTTCGGACAGCGAGTTAAGCTAGCCGGCATTTCTCACAGTTCGTGCTGAACCTCGGCACGGCATTATGATATCGTCTCAGAACAGGTTGCGGTGGTGCGTTCACCGACTGTTGGCCATTGTTTCGGATACACTTCTCCGCCGCGGTCCACAACCGCGTCGGCGAGGCAATTTGGCGGCTGTGCGGCGTCTGGTTCGTGCCGCTCAAGCGCCGGCTCGCCGCAGCATCGCATGCGTCAGGGCGAACTCTTGTTTGCACGGACAGGCCGGTGCCATGGCAATCGCGACCCGGCGTACGCTGATCCGCACCAGAGCGCCGATTTTCAGCAGCTTGAGCCGGGTCGCGAACGGCCCCGCGCACAGTAGATCGTTTCGTAGAGCGGTTGAGCTTCTGCCTCGGTCGCTGGCAGCGAGGTCACGATGAAGCGGCGATTGGCTTCGCTCTGGGTCCATTCCGCCTTGCCGACGACACGCCGCTTGCGGCTCCAACT
>DASYBP010000644.1:0-3642 GCA_036500715.1 Rhodopila sp. | reverse complement strand
CCGCGTGCTGCGTCGAGGCGCATGTGGCGATCTCGAAACCCAGGCGATGCAGGTTGGCGGCGCACTTGCGGCTGGCGGCCGGGTCGATGTCGTAAAGACGCAGGCGGCGGATGCCCAGCGCCGCCCTGAAGGCCAGGGCCTGGAATTCCGATTGCGCGCCGTTGCCGATGATCGCCATGGTCGTGGCAACCGCCGGTGCCAGATACCTCGCCGCCATGGCCGAGGTAGCGGCGGTGCGCAGCGCGGTCAGCAGCGTCATCTCGCTCAGCAGCACGGGATAACCGGTCATCACCTCGGCCAGAACGCCGAAAGCGGTCACGGTCTGTCGGCCGGTGCGGGTGTTCCTGGGATGGCCGTTGACGTATTTGAAGCCATAGTGGTGGCCGTCGCTGGCCGGCATCAGCTCGATAACGCCCTCATGGCTGTGCGAGGCGACGCGCGGCGTTTTGTCGAACAACGGCCAACGGCGGAAGTCTTCTTCAAGGTAGGCGGTTAGCTCAACCAGGAAGCGCTCGACGCCGATGGCCAGCACCAGCTTCATCATGTGGTCCACACTGACAAACGGAACGATATTCAGCTTGTGCGACATGGCGCCGCGTGCCTCCGGCGAGCGTTCTAAGAACGCGTCGATTGTCGGCTTTACTGCTGTCATCCGAAAACAGTGGATTTGCGGGCCTTTGCGTGATTTTCTGTCGATCTGGCAGCGATGGTTGACGAAATGGCAGAATGGACGAGTCCGATCATAAACTGATTGCCCTGTTGCGCCGGAATGCCCGCGCCAGCGTCGCGGAGCTTGCCGATGCACTGGGCGTTTCGCGCGGGACGGTCACCAACCGGATGCGGCGATTGGAGGAAACGCGGATGATCCGCGGCTATACCGTGGTCCTGCGCCCGGATGCGGAGGCCCCCGGTGTGCGCGCCTGGATGGCGGTGCAGGTGGAAGGCAATCATGCCCGCAAGGTGGTTACCAGACTGATGGGCGAGCCGGGGGTTGTGGCACTGCACGACACCAACGGCCGCTGGGATCTGCTGGCGGAATTGCACGCCGCCTCGATGGCGGAATTGTCGCAGGTTCTGGAACGCATTCGCCTGATCAAGGGGATCCACGCGACCGAAACCAGCATCCATCTCACTACCTTCCGGTGAACGCTCGCGATGGCGGCGCGGCGAGTGGGCCGAACCGCGGCGGCCGACTTGAGGCTTGCCGCGGCATCGCCCACATTGGCCGCAGCCAGCCGAAGGGAGCGCGGGAATGATCAGCGTAGAGGAAGCCCGCTTGCGTATATTGGACGCGATGCGTCCGACCCCGGCAGAGGTCGTGGCGCTGGCGGACGCCTGGAGTCGCGTCACCGCTGTAGGGGTGACGGCGCGGCTGACGCAGCCGCCGGCCGACGTATCCGCGATGGATGGGTATGCACTTCGGGCGGCCGACGGTTCGCCGGGCGCCCGGCTGACGGTCATCGGCGCCGCGCCCGCCGGACATCCGTTCGCAGGCCGCGTGGGATCGGGAGAGGCAGTGAGACTGTTCACCGGCAGCGTGGTTCCCGACGGTGCTGATTCGATCCTGTTGCAAGAGGACGCGACCAGAGACGGCGATATCGTCCAGGTGAACGAGCCGGTGACGCCCGGGCGGCACATTCGTCGGGCGGGACAGGACTTCTCGGCGGGCGATGTGGTGATTCCGCCCGGCCGGCGGGTCACCGCGCGTGATGTCGGATTGGCCGCCGCCGCCAATCATCCGTGGGTGACAGTCCACCGGCGCCCGCGCATCGCCATCCTTGCGACGGGGGATGAGATCGCCATGCCGGGCGAGCCGATACCGGCCGGTGGCATCGTCAGCTCGAACTCCCACGCCTTGGCTGCCCTGGTACGGGCTGCGGGGGGTGAGCCGACGGTGCTTCCCGTCGCAGGTGATGAGCAGGGCGCGATCGGCGCCGTCGCCGGTTCGCTGTCGGGCATGGATCTGTTGGTGACGACCGGGGGTGCCTCGGTGGGCGACCATGATTTGGTCATCGAGGCCCTGCAGGCGCGCGGCATGACGCTGGATTTCTGGCAGATCGCGATGCGGCCGGGCAAGCCGCTGCTGTTCGGTCAACTGGGGGCCACGCCGGTACTTGGGCTTCCGGGCAATCCGGTCTCCTCGATGGTCTGCGCGATCCTGTTCCTGCTGCCCGCGTTGTCACGGCTGTCGGGACTGCCGGCGGCTGCACCCCCGGTATCCACGGCTGTTCTGGGGGCCGCGGTCAAGGCAAATGACAGGCGGGCGGATCATCTGCGCGCCTCGGTCAGCACCGATGCAACCGGCCGAACCATTGTCGTCCCGTTTCCGGTCCAGGACTCGGCGATGCTGCGCCGGCTTGCCCATGCCGACGCGCTGGTCCTGCGTGCGCCGCATGCGCCGGCGCTGCCGGAAGGGGCCGAGGTCGGTATTATCCGACTCGATTCGATGGGATTGTGACGCGGTTAGTTCAAGAAAATCAGCCTACACGCTGTGGTATCCATGTTTGTCCACAGTTTCGCTTGACGAAGGGCCTGGAACCAACATAGAACAGACATAGCGGTTGCCGGTTTGTTCTGAGCCTATGTTCTGACGGCGCCGCGCGAACGTCTACTTCGAGGTGCTGCCATGTTAACCCGCAAGCAATATGAACTGCTGGTCTATATCGATCAGCACCTGAAGCGGACCGGGTTCTCCCCGAGCTTCGAGGAGATGAAGGATGCGCTGAACCTGAAGTCGAAGTCGGGTATTCACCGATTGATTTCGGCGCTCGAGGAACGCGGGTATTTGGCGCGCCGCCATCACCGGGCGCGCGCTTTGGATGTGCTGCGTTTGCCGGACAACATGACGCCGCGGGAGGCGTTGGCAAAGTCGCCGCCTGAGTCGAACCCGCCGCCTGGCTTTTCCCCCAACGTCATTCGTGGCGATTTTACCCAACGCTTGCCGGGCGTGCGCGCCGCCAGCGACGCGGGGGCGATACAGCTGCCGATGTATGGGCGCATCGCCGCTGGTCTGCCGATCGAGGCCTTGCGCGACTCCAGCAGTTACATCGAAGTGCCGATGGCATTACTTGGTTCGGGTGAGCACTATGGGCTGGAGGTTGCCGGCGATTCGATGATCGAGGCCGGGATTCTCGAAGGCGACACGGTGATCATCCAGAAGGGCGACACGGCCGAGAATGGTCAGATCGTCGTCGCCCTGGTCGACGACAACGAAGTTACCTTGAAGCGGCTGCGCCGCCGGGGCAACTCGATCGCGCTGGAACCTTGCAACGTGCGGCACGAGACACGGATCTTTCCGGCCGACCGGGTCAAGGTGCAGGGTCGGATCGTGGCGTTGATGCGGAGCTACTGACGCCAGACCTTTGCCGCTCGAGCACCATTTCGCGCTTCTTATTCCTCGGATGAGACCAACCCAAAGGTGACAGTTTGCACCTCGGCCACTGCTGGCCACGAATCGACCCCCAAATAATAAGTATCGGACCCGGGAGAGATAAAAGTTGAGACGAAGGTTGTGGGGGTATGACGCGTGGTTAAACTAACGACCTCGGGATGCTACCTGGGTATGTTCAGGATTGATGTCAAAGTGCTCACAAGCCTTCTTCCCGTCATTTCGATGGCAAGGGGCGTGCCTTCAGCCAGAGA
>DASYBP010000643.1:0-8795 GCA_036500715.1 Rhodopila sp. | reverse complement strand
GCACTGCTGCGAAAGGCCAATGCCCGCAGCATCGAGGCGGTGACCGAAGCGATTGGAAAACTCCTCGACGAATACACCGTCGAGGAATGCGCCCGCTACCTGGCCAACTCCGGCTACGGGTCAACTTAAAACGATCACGCTTTAAAACGCGCCACCGCAGTTTGTAAATCCTGAGACTCGGCTGCCCGTTGGCAGCCGAGTTTATTTTTGCGCGCGCGCCAGCGGGGGACCGCGATCCAGCCGTTCCATTCATCGGCCGACATCGCATTGCACGATACTGATCCCAAGTATTTAGCTAATAACGGCGTAATAACTGAACGTGCTGATCAGTCGATCTCGCCAAATTATTTTCGCTCCATAGACCAAGCCGCGACGATTTGACGTTAAGATAACGTCAAAAAAACGATAATGCGCTCTCATTCTGTGAGTATGTCTCCATTAACGGATCGCAAACGGTTCCCGGAGCGGTTCAGACCTTTGGAACTCCAGTCACAGAAAGGCCGCGCAGATGTCCGCATTCATCACCTCCTCCGCCCTGGTTTCCACCATCGGCCTCGGCAAGGTCCGCATGGGCGGCTTTGCCCCGGCGCTGGCGACGACCGATGCGTCGAAGGTGCGGTTGGGCGGTTTCGCCCCGACCTTGGCCACGACAGATGCGTTGAAAGTGCGGCTTGGCGGTTTCGCCCCGACCTTGGCCACGACTGATGCGTCGAAGGTGCGGCTGGGCGGTTTCGCCCCGACCTTGGCCACGACCGATGGGTCGAATCTGCGGCTGGGCGGTTTCGCCCCGACGTTGGCCACGCCCGATGCGTCGAAGGTGCGGTTGGGCGGCTTTGCCCCGACCTTGGCCACGGCCGATGCGTCGAAGGTGCGGCTGGGCGGCTTTGCCCCGACCTTGGCCACGGCCGATGCGTCGAAGGTGCGGTTGGGCGGTTTCGCCCCGACCTTGGCCACGGCCGATGCGTCGAAGGTGCGGCTGGGCGGCTTTGCCCCGACCTTGGCCACGGCCGACGCGTCGAAGGTGCGGCTGGGCGGCTTTGCCCCAACCCTTCCGGCCCCACGCTAGGTCGGCCGCACGCGACAAATTCCCCAGCGGCCGATAGTATGGCAGACCGCGCTGCACCAGGCCGGTCTGCTTAAGTATTTCACCCCGAAGGATCCGTCGTCGTGAACGATTCCGCCGCGTCCGACGCCCCCGATGGCAAGCCCGCCGCCAAGCCCAAACTCATCATCTTCCACCGCATGATCCCCAGCGCTCGGATGCCGCAACGCGCCGACCGGTCGGCCGCCGGTTCTCTTCCCACCCGAGCGTTCCGCTATTGCGAGGCCGCCACCTCCGCCGCGGCCTTCGGCTATTACCTGTTCCCGCCAATCGGATTTTCGCTCCAATGGGACGGACACGACATCATGTGGACGTTCGAGGGCGCCGGCGACTGGTTCCCGCTCAACGCCGCGGTCCAGTTTCCCGGCTTCCGCGACTATTTCGATGCCATCGTCCCGGACGAAATCAAGGAGTTCTCGCCCCCCTTCCTCGGTGCCCTGCAGGAGCCCGGTCTGATCCAGCTTTGGACCGGCCTCGTCGTCCGGACCGCTCCCGGCTGGAATCTTCTGGTTCGCGCCCCCGCCAATCTGCCCCGCCGCGGCGGGTGGGAGGCCTTCGAGGGGATCGTCGAAACCGACCGTTGGTTCGGCCCGCTGATCACCAATCTGCGTCTCACCAAGACCGACGTCCCGATCGATTTCAAGCCGGACTTTCCGCTACTGCAGGTTCAGCCAATCCCACGGCACGTCTACGAAGATGCGACACTTAACAACTACGAGATCGTGCCCGATTTGGCGCAACTTACACCGGAAGACTGGGACGACTATTACGATACCGTCGTGCGGCCGAATTCCCAGGTGGTACGCCCGCGCGGTCAGTATGCCGCCGCCGCCCGCAAGCGGCGAAGTAACGAGATCGCAACGGATTAAAGCCCGGATGGAAATCGATTACGGGCTGGACACGCGGCAATGGTTCGCTGATGAACCTGCCATGACGAAACGCAACCTCTATTGCCGGAAGCTTGCCGTATTCTGCTGCACTGCAGGGCTGTTGGCACCAGCATCAGGCCAGGCCGGCAATATTTGCCCAGTCGATCCGCCAATGCAGAGGTTGCAATTGCCGCATCTTCGCTCCGCCATCGCATCGGGGACCGAAGGTCTGATCGTGGCGTTCGGCTCCTCTTCCACCCAAGGCGTGATGGCGTCCGACAGCGCACACACCTATCCGGCGATCCTCCAGGCAGCACTGGACAAGGCACTGCCCGAGGCTCACATCGCCGTCATCAACCGTGGCATCAGCGGCCAGGATGCCCCCGAGGAACTGGCGCGCATCGACACCGATGTGATCGCCGTGCGTCCGCAACTGGTCATCTGGCAGGTCGGCGCCAATGGCGCGATGCGCAACGCCGATCCGTCTGAATTCCACCGTATGGTCGAGGACGGCGTTGACCGCCTGGAAAAGGCCGGGATCGACGTCATCCTGATGGATAATCAACGCTCACCCAAGGTGCTCGCGGCGGTGGACCACATCATCCTGGAGGATTCGCTACGACACGTTGCGGAGGAGACCGGCGTCAACATATTCTCCCGTAGCCACCTGATGGACACTTGGTCCGACGAAGGCGCCAAGCCCAGCCTGTTCATCGCATCGGATGGCCTGCATCACAACGACCTGGGCTATTTCTGTGTCACCCAGTCGCTCGCGCGCCAGATCATCGTGGCCGTCAGCGCCCCGACCGTATCGGCCAGTCGCTGAAAATCCTCGGCGAACGGCCCTCTCGGACCGTAACGGATAAGATCAAGGCCGTCGGACGCTGGTCGATCGGGTTGCAGGCAGACCTCGGTCATGAGAGTTCGCCAAGCGCGTCGTGCCAGCATTCGACCTGGATAGGGTCGAAGCCCAATATCGGACCGCTGGGGTGGAGCATGACTCGCAGACGATCATCGGTTAAGGTGAAGCGAGGGGGGCGTTGCGCGAGGCCGTGTTTCCCGGCTTTGCCGGCCGGCACCGATGATAAGGCGACCGGGCCGGCGCCGGCGCGACGTCGGCATCGGCAACAGCGTAAGGAGGGGTTATGGCGGACATCCTTGTACTGGGCATCTCGCACTATCCGCCGTTGATCGGCAGTGACGACCGCATGTCGGGCATCCTGCAGCGGATGCTGCAAAACCCGGACCTGCCTGAGCATCTGCGCCGCCCAGAGGGCTGGCCGGAGGCAATGCGGGCCGAGTGGGGCAGCGACAAGGGCACCGCCTCAGCGACGCGCCACCGGGCGGCGCTGGTGGGGTGGATGGAGAAGACCCGCGCGGCGCTCGATGAATTTCAGCCGGATTTCGTTCTGATGTGGGGTGATGATCAGTACGAGAACTTCCGCGAGGACATCATACCAGGATACTGTGTGAGCGCTTTCGACCGCTTCACTTTCTCCCCGCCTGCTGACAATGTCTGGGAAGAGACCGATAAGGTGTACGATATTCCCGGCAATCGCGTGGCGGCCAAATTGCTTGCAGCGCGGTTGATCGAGCAAGGCTTCGACACCGCCTACGCCTACAAACCGTTGCACCATCCTCTCGGACACGCCTTCACCAACGCGGTGCTTTACCTCGACTACGGCCGGAAAGGCTTCCCCTATCCAATCGTTCCGTTCGCCATCAACTGTTACGGGCGCAAGGTGATCTCGCAGCGTGGTGGCATGCCGAAATTTGGCGAGACGATCGCCGATGCGGAGCTCGATCCGCCGGCGCCGACGCCGTGGCGTCTGTTCGACCTCGGCGCGGCAACGGCGCGTATCCTCGCGGATTCGTCGTATCGCGTCGCCCTTCTGGCCTCCTCGGGCTGGTCGCACGCCTTCTTGACCGCCAAGAACTACTACCTCTATCCGGATACCGATGCGGATCGCAGAATGTACGAACATCTTTTGAAAGGGAATTACGGTACCTGGCGGAACTACTCTGCCCAGGCTGTCGAGGACAGCGGCCAGCAAGAGATCCTCAATTGGATGTGTCTCGTCGGCGCGCTGCATGCACTTGACCGCAAGCCGAAGGAGACCGGGTTCGTCGATACTTGGATCTTCAACTCCTCAAAGACATTTCTGATCGCCCCGCCATGATGCTGCAGGACAAGGTTGCAATCGTAACTGGCACCAGCCCCAATATTGGCGGCGGGATCGCCGAAGGATTGGCCGTCGAAGGCGCTGCAATCGCTGCGGTGGATGCCCGACCGGATAACGCCGCGGACTGTGCCCGCTATATCGGAGGCACCGGACGCCGCGCCATCAGCATCACCGCCGACGTGACCGACGAGTCGCAGGTGAAAGAAGCGGTGAAGACTACGCTCGCGGCGTTTGGCCGCATCGACATCCTGGTGAACGGCGCGGCCATCTTCAACAAGAAGGGTGTCCTCGACATGTCGCTCGAGGAATGGCAGCAGCAGACCGGAATCATTCTCGGTGGAACATTCCTGTTCACGAAGCACGTCGCGCACGCCATGATCGCGGGCGGGCGCGGCGGCGCCATCATCAATATCATTTCGACCGCAGGACATCAGGGCGAACCGAACAACATTGCCTATTGCACCGCCAAAAGCGGATTACTCAATTTCACGCGCTCCGCCGCGATGGAACTCGTCGGCCACGGCATCAGGGTCAACAGTCTTACACCGACCGCGACCGATCCATCGGAGGCATTCGAGCGGGCTCAGCGCTGGGGTCGTTCGGTGGTACCGAGTAACGACCGAACCGATAGGATGAAGACATTCCGGTCGCGGGTGCCGATGCGCAAATTGCCGAAACCGAGCGATTATGGTCAGGCGGCCGCTTTCCTTGCGTCGAGCCGCGCTTCGATGATGACGGGAACCGACCTTCGCGTCGATGCCGGGGCTACGGCTCGTTACTGGGCGTGGGAACCGGCTGCCGACGCGTGAGAGTATAGGCCAAGGGAAATACCAACCTTGCGCGGTGGTATGCCGTCCCTGGGCGCTTGCCCGCATCTCGTTCAGAAATTGCGGCTGCATAGGCTTGCTCAGTCAGCATAGCTGGTGCTCACCAGGACCTTGCCGCGCCCCCTGATACGATCCATCCACCGCACCACTCGGTCCATGTAGAGGTAAATCACCGGCGTGGTGAACAGCGTCAGGATCTGCGACAAGATCAGGCCGCCCACCATGGCGTAGCCCAGCGGCTTGCGCAGTTCCGACCCGGTTCCGTTGCTCAGCATCAGCGGCAGGCCGCCAAGGATGGCGCACATCGTGGTCATCAGGATCGGACGGAAGCGCAGCAGGCAGGCCTGGCGGATCGACTCCTCCGGCGTCAGTCCCTCCTCCCGCTCGGCGTGCAGTGCGAAGTCCACCAGCATGATGCCGTTTTTCTTGACGATGCCGATCAGCAGGATGATGCCGATGATGCCCATCACGTCCAGGCCGAAGCCGAAGACATCCAGCACCAGCAACGCGCCCACCCCGGCCGAGGGCAGCGTCGACAGGATCGTCAGCGGGTGGATGGTGTTCTCATACAACATGCCAAGAATGATGTAGACCGCGATCAGGGCCGCCAGGATCAGGATCGGCGTGCTGGACAGTGAGCTCTGGAACGCCTGCGCATTACCCTGGAAGGTGCCCTGTATGGACGACGGCAAATGCAGCTTGCTGACCGCCGCGTCGACCGCGGCTACCGCGTTCCCAAGTGGCTCGCCGGGCTTCAGGTTGAAGCTGATGGTGACCGACGGGAACTGCCCCTGATGGTTGACCGACAGCGGCGCCACGGTGTGGCGCAGCGTCACCAGCTCGCTCAGCGGCACCATCCCGGCGGACTGCGATGCGACATAGATGCGCTGCAGGGCATTGGGGCCAAGCTGCAGATCCGGCGCTGCCTCCAGGATGACGTAGTACTGGTTCAGGCTGGTGAAGAGCTGCGAGATCGGGCGCTGCCCGAAGGCGTCATACAACACCCCGTCGATGGCGGCGGGCGTGATGCCGAGCCGCGATGCGGTCTGGCGATCGATCTGCAACGTCAGTTGCGGCGCGGTTGACTGCTGGTCACTGGCGACATCGGTCAGTTGCGGCAGTTTTTCCAACGCCTGCTGTACCTTCGGACCCCAGGCGTTCAGCTCCGACAGGTCAACGTCCGTCAAAGTATACTGATATTGCGCGGCCGTCAGACGACCGCCGATGTTCACGTCCTGGACCGCCTGCATGAACAGCTTGACGCCCGTCACATGGGACACCGAGGCATTGAGATCGGCCATGACCTTGTCGATCGAGGGACGCTGCCCCTTCGGCTTCAGCGCAATGAACAGCCGCCCCTGGTTCTCGGTCGAGGTGGCGCCGCCGGCACCGATATAGCCGCCGACGGTCGCGACAGCCTGGTCCTTCAGGATCGTCTTGATGACGTCCGTCTGCAGCGCGGCCATGCCGGAGGGCGAGATATCCTCGGCGGTCTCGGTGATGCCCAGGATCAGGCTGGTGTCCTCCTGCGGGAAGAATCCCTTCGGGATAGTAATGAACAAGTAGGCCGTCAGCGCGACGGTGCCCAGCATGACCATCAGCGTCGTGAAGCGATGGCGCAGGACGACGCGGAGCATCCGGTCATATCCGGCGACCATGGCATCGAACCCGTGCTCCAGGCCGCGGGACAAACGCCCCTGCCGCTCCGCCTGCTCCTTCCGCAGCAGCCGCCCCCCCATCATCGGGGTCAGCGTCAGCGACACCAGGGCGGACACAGCAATCGCCACCGTGACGACGACGGCGAATTCCTGGAACATGCGGCCGACCAATCCGCTCATCATCAGCAGCGGGATGAACACCGCGATCAGCGAGATCGACATCGACAGGATGGTGAATCCGATCTCGCCCGCGCCATCGAGTGCGGCCTGCAGCGGCGGCTTTCCCATCTCGATATGGCGCGCGATGTTCTCGACCATGACGATGGCGTCGTCCACGACGAAGCCGACCGCGATCGACAGGCCCATCAGCGACAAATTGTCCAGGCTGTAGTTCAGCATGTACATCACCGCGAACGTGCCGATGATCGAGACCGGAACGGCGATCGCGGGAATCACCGTCGCCCATAGGCTGCGCAGGAAGACGAAGATGACGCCCACGACCAATCCGACCGTCAGCAGCAGCGTGAACTGAACATCGGCAACCGAGGCGCGGATGGTGGTCGTGCGATCCGAGATCACCGTCGCCTTGATTGCCGGCGGCAGCGTCGCCATGAGCTGCGGCAGCAGCGTCTTGATGTTTTGGACCGTGCTGATAACGTTCGCGCCCGGCAATCGCTGGATGGCCAGCACGACGCCCTGGGTGTCGTTCACCCAGCCGGCCAGCGTCCTGTCCTGCGGCCCGACCACCGCCTTGCCGACGTCGGAGACCCGGATCGGTCCGCCGTTGCGATAAGCGATGATCTGGTTGTTCCAATCCTGCGATTTCAGGAGCTGGTCATCGGTCTGCAGGGCGTAGGAACGCGTGGTGCCGTACAACGTGCCCTTCGGCTGATCCACGCTTACATTGGTCAAGGCGGAGCGAACTTGTTCCAGGTCAAGGCCGGCGGCGGCGAGCTTGATGGGGTCGATCTGCAGGCGGATCGCCGGATGCTGCTCGCCGCCGATGGTGACCAAGCCGACGCCTGGCACCTGGGACAGCTTCTGCGCGAGAATGCTCTCGGTGTAGTCGTCAACCGTGGTGATCGGCAGCGTGGGCGAGGTCAGCCCGAGAACCAGGATCGGCGCATCGGCCGGATTGGTTTCGTGGTACACTGGCGGCGTCGGCATATCCTTGGGCAACTGGCCTGACGCCGCGCTGATCGCGGCCTGCACCAGTTGCGCGGCCGCGTTGATATCGTCGTTCAGGGTGAACTGCAGCGTTATCGACGTGTTGCCCAATGAGCTGGTCGAAGTCATCTGCGTCAGATAGGGGATTTCCCCGAACTGCTTTTCCAGCGGCGTGGCCACCGAGGACGCCATGGTCTGCGGGTCGGCCCCGGGCAATTGTGCCGTGACCGCAATGGTCGGGAACGACACGTTGGGCAGCGCGGCCACCGGCAGCATCGTATAGGCCGTGCCGCCCAGCAGGACGATCGCCACGATGAACAGCGCGGTCGCAACCGGGCGGCGGATGAAGATTGATGACAGGCTCATCCCAGCATTCCCTGTGTCGCGGGTGTTTGGTTCTGCACGCCAGGATCATTCGGTGCCACCGACGCGATCTTCGTTCCGTCCTGCAGCCGGTATTGACCGGCGGTCACGACGGTGTCGCCAGGTTTCAGGCCGTCACTGACCAGGGCGCGCCCGTCCAGCGTCTCGGCGATCTTCACCGGCTGCAGGTGCACCGTGTTCCCCGGCCCGACCACGAACACATGCTGGCCCGCGGCCCCTTGCTGCAGCGCGCTCAATGGGACACTGATCGCCGAAGGCTGCACGCCGGTGATCAGCCTGACCTCCACGAACTCCCCAGGCCACAGCCTCTTGTTCTGGTTCGGGAATGTCGCCTTCAGCTCGACCGTGCCCGAGGCCTGGCTGATCTGGTTGTTGACCAGCAGCAGGGAACCTTTGCCCAGCTTGTCCCGACCGGCCTGCGAATAGGCGATCGTATGGAGTGAGCCCTTCTGCATCGCCGCCTGCACATCCGGCAGGTCGTTCTGCGGCAGCGTGAACACCACCGAGATCGGCTGGATCAGCGTCACCGTCACGATCGGCGTCGTGTCGGTCGGCTGGACGATGTTGCCGATGTCCACCCGGCGGATCCCGGTCACGCCGCTGAT
>DASYBP010000642.1:0-2510 GCA_036500715.1 Rhodopila sp. | reverse complement strand
AGGAAAATCGCCGGGTCCGGTTTGCCGCGTGGCAGGTCGCGGCCGCACACGTTGGCACCGAACACGTCGAGCAGGGGTTGGCGGGATGCCAAGCGGATCGGCCGCATCATGTCGTTGGCGTTCTTCGATGATGATGCACCGGCCATCGGCAATCCTAGCGTTGCCATCGCTTGAGCGAAACGCAGCGCGTCCGGAAACGCCTCGACACCTTCCTCGATCAACTCCTCGAGCCGCTTTTGCTTTCGTTCCGCGTACGCTGCCGCCCGCCGCTCGGCGTCCGGCACACCCAAAGCTACCAGCGCCGCCCGTGCACCGCTGTCGCGCGGCTCGCCCGCGACCACGGCCTGACAAAGCGCCGTCGTGAACCGGCCAGGATCCGCGAAGCCCTCCAGCGCTTCACGCCAGGCGCGTTCATGCGGCGACGCCAGCAGCACGCCGTCAGCATCAAAGATGCAGGCGCGTAATGTACTGGATCGTCCTTGGCTGGCCATGATCGCGCTTAACCTTCATCATTGCGCACCGACAGGCTCAGGGCACCAGGACCGCGGCGCCCTCGAAACGTCCGGCACGCAGGTCCATCAGCGCCTGGTTCGCTTTCCGCAACGGATAACCGGTGGTCTGCGTCACGATCCCCATCTCCGGCGCCAGACGCAGGAAGTCGAGGCCATCCTGCCGCGTCAGATTGGCGACGGACGCCAGTTGCCGCTCTTCCCACAGCAGACGGTACGGGAAATCGGGGATGTCGCTCATATGGATCCCTGCGCAAACCACGCGGCCCCCTTTACGCACGGCTTGCAGCGCCAGCGGAACAAGGCCGCCGATCGGCGCGAAAATGATTGCGGCGTCCAGGCGTTCGGGTGGTGGTTCGTCCGATCCGCCCGCCCAGATTGCCCCAAGCTCGCGCGCAAACGCCTGCGTCGTCGCATCGCCGGAACGGGTGAAGGCGAACACCGATCGGCCCTGCCATCGCGCCACCTGAGCAATGATATGCGCGGCGGCACCGAACCCGTACAGACCCAGCCGCTTGCCATCACCGGCAATTACCAGCGACCGCCAGCCGATCAAACCCGCGCACAGCAACGGCGCCAGCGCCTCGTCGCTGCCTGACTCGCCAAGCGGGAACGCATAGCGCGCGTCGGCAATCGCCGCCGTGGCAAAACCGCCATCGCGGGTGTAGCCGGTGAACAGCGGCCGATCGCAAAGATTTTCGCGTCCGCTGCTGCAATACGAACAGACACCGCAGGTGTGCCCGAGCCAGGGAATGCCGACACGCTCATCTATCCGCAGCCCCATCACCTCCGACCCGATCGCGTCGATCCGGCCAACAATCTCGTGCCCGGGGATAACAGGAACATGAGGATCGGGAAGCTCGCCATCGACCACATGCAGATCCGTCCGGCACACCCCGCACGCACCGATCGCAACCCGGATTTCCGTCGGGCCAGGGACCCGCTCGGGAAGCTCCGTCCATTCCAGCGGAGCATGCAGGTGCTTCAACATCATTGCGTGCATGGCTGTCTCCAGCCGTCGGCGCTCAGCCATTTCTCCAGTTCATGCCGCTGGATTTTCCCGGTCGTGCTGCGCGGCAATTCGTCAGCTGCAATGAAATGAACGGCTTTGGGGCGCTTGTAGCCCGCCAGGTTGGCCCGGCATATGGCAATCACGTCTTCCTCGGTCAGCCGCTCGTCACGCCGAGCGACAAACGCCACCGGCACTTCGCCCCAGGTCGCGTCCGGACGCCGTACCACAACAGCATCGGCGACACGCGGATCGCGCAGCAGCACCTGCTCGATCTCCGCGGGATAGATGTTCTCGCCGCCCGACTTGATCAGATATTTGACCCGATCAACAAAGTCGATCGTGCCGTCCTCGTTGCGCACAAACACGTCCCCCAGGTGAAACCAACCGCCGCGGAAATCATGCGCGTTGGTCTCCGGCGCGTTCCAGTAGCCGCTGAACAAGGTCGGTCCACGAATAATCAGTTCGCCCGGCACGCCGTCGGGAACATCACGATCATCCGCATCGACCAGTCGAAAAACACAACTGCTGCTCGGGATTTTAGACAAACGATCTGGCCCGGTGCCGATGGCAACCCGACCCGATGATGCGGGCGGGATGCCGGTTTCGGTCGACCCGAACGTGTTGGCATAAGGTGCCTGAAGGATCTGGGTGATTTCCGCCAGTTGGTGGCGCGGCACCAGGTCGGCCATCGCACCGATGATCTTGATGCCGCGCGGCACCGTGCGTCGTCGCTTCGCGGCCGCGATGGTGTCCGCTATGGTCCCCGGCATCATCATCAGCCACCACACCTTCTCGGTCTCGACCGCATGAAGAATGCGGTCGGCGTCGTAGCCCGGAATCACGATAACCTTTCCACCCAGGCACAGCGCGTGGATAGACTGATCGGCTGATGCCATATGGAACATTGGTGCCCACGCCACGAACGTGTCCCCAGGCGCCAGCTCGAAATCGACGCAGGCTGAATGCATCCGCGCCAACTGCGCCCGATG
>DASYBP010000641.1:0-2148 GCA_036500715.1 Rhodopila sp. | reverse complement strand
GCATCGTATCCGCCGATGGCTGTTCCCTCGTGCGGCGTTTCCGCCGCAAGGATCACCGCGCCCGGGTCGAGCCGGAGCGCCACAAAACTTTTCAGGCGGATGGAGAAGCAGGCATAGTGGCCAGCCGGAAAGCGTACCACCCCGCCACCCACGGACGCGGCTTTCGCGATAGCCTTGTTCACAGGCAGCGTATCGATCGTTTTGCCGTCCCCGGTCGCTCCAAAGCTGCGCACATCCAGGGGGATATCGGCGCTTGCCGAGCACAAGCCAACCATGCCGTCGGCGGCTGCGCCTGAGAACGCCAGCTTGCCGGCCCGTTCGCTGCCAATCGTGGCTGCGAGAAGCCGGAGGATATCCCTGCGAGATTCGTTCACGGTCAGCTCTCCCGGACGGGCGTCACATCGGCTAGAAGAGCCTGGTGTCGATGATCAGCAAAAAGACTCCTCCCCCCGGTTGCGAAATGCTCGCCCCTTGCCCGGCGGGACGCAACCGGGTCAAACAGCAGCCGCAACAAAGGAGTGCACAAGGTGCTGGATCGGGTCTTGCTGACGAACGACGACGGTATCGATGCCCCCGGCATGCAGGTAATGGAGGAAATCGCCGCTCAGATCGCCCGCGAGGTCTGGGTCGTGGCACCCGAACACGACCAAAGCGGCCAGTCCCACGCCATCAGCCTGCATCACGCGCTTCGCCTGACCGAGCGCGGGCCGCGACGGTTCGGCGTCACCGGCACGCCTGGTGATTGCGCGGCGATGGGCCTGTGCCACATCATGCAGGATGCCCCGCCGCAACTGGTGCTGTCCGGCGTGAATCGCGGTCTCAACCTCGGCATGGAGACGGTGTTCTCCGGCACCGTCGGCGGCGCCATGACGGCGATGATGCTGGGCGTCCCCGCACTTGCTCTCAGTCAGGCATTCACCAGCCGCTATGCCGTGCCATGGGATACCGCCCGCGCCCTCGGTGCCGAAACGATTCGCCGGCTGTGGGCGGTCGGCTGGGGAAAAAGCGCTGTCCTGAACATCAATTTCCCGCCGATCCCGGCGGCCGAGGTCGGTCCGATCACGCTTGCCCGCCAGGGTGAGGGCGCCGTCGCTGGGATGCATGTCGACACCCGCGTGGATCCGCGCGGCATGTCCTACTACTGGCTGAATTTCCGGCGCGGCGACATCGAACAAGGGCCGGAGAGCGACTATCGCGCCATGCGCGCCGGCAAGATCGTCGTAACCCCGTTACGCTACGACCGCACCGACGACGAGGCGTACGCCGAACTGGCAGCGCATCTGCCCCGCTTCGGCGCCTGATCCGGCTATCACCCTGCATCGCAGCAACGCGATAATCGCACATTGTTTGAAGTGGCCGATTCACGCGGCAATCGTGATCGCTTCGCTGCCCACGCTTCACCGCGGTCGGACACTATTGCCCGCCGGTCACGTCGATCGTCAATCCCGTAACGAAATCCGCATCGGAAGAGGCCAGGAAACAAATTACTTTCGCCTGGTCTGAGGCCTCCGCCACCCGCCGCAGCGGTGTCGCCTCGACCTGCGCCGCCTGCGCCTCCGGTGCGCGCTGATTCCAGTGCGGCCGTATCCGCTCTGTCAACGTGAGACTGGGCGCAATGGCATTGATGTTGATCCCGAACGGCCCCAGCTCAAACGACAGCTTCCGCGTCAGCGCAATGATCCCGCCCTTGGCCGCGGCATAGGCGCCACCGCTCGCGACACTCATGCCCCGGCCGGCGATGGACGCCAGGTTGACAATCTTGCCGGACTTCTGCCGCTTCATGACCGGCACAACGGCGTGGGTGAACAGGAACGTCCCATCCAGATTGAATCTGATGATCCGCTGCCAGTCGTCCAGTGAGTGCTCTTCGACCAAAGCCGACGGCTTTGAGATGATCGTGCTGCCGCCGACCGCATTCACCAGGATATCGATCCGCCCGAATTCGCGTGCCACGCTCTCGACCACTGCATCCACCTGTGCCTGATCCAGCGCGTCGCACAACTGCCTGTGCGCTTGCGCTCCCAGCGCTTGGATGGCCCCGTCGAGTCGGTCCGGATGATTATCTACGCAGACCACGACTGCACCTTCCCGAACCATGATCTCAGCCGTCGCTCGGCCGATCCCATTCGCCGCCGCTGTGATCAGCGC
>DASYBP010000640.1:0-2259 GCA_036500715.1 Rhodopila sp. | reverse complement strand
TGCGCGGATGATCGCGCCGCCGCCGAACGTGTGCGTGTGGGTGGCGGGCGTGACCGACAGGCGCAAGGGCTTCGACGGCCTCGCGGCTGTGCTCCAGCAGCATCTCGGCCAGGATCCGTTCAGTGGCCAGCGCTTCGCCTTCCGCGGTCGCCGTGGTGATCTGGTGAAGATTTTGAGCTGGGATGGCCAGGGTCTGTGTCTCTACGCCAAACGGCTGGAGAAAGGCCGCTTCGTCTGGCCGCAGGCCAAGGATGCTGCGGTGTCGCTGCCCGCGGCGCAGTTGTCGATGTTATGGGAAGGCATCGATGGGCGGATGCCGATACGAACCTGGCCCCTCACTCGCGTGCTCGCTCGCCCTGAGATGGCGGGCTGAAAACGTCGTGTTCAGGGCCCAAAATCTCTTGGAGCGACGCGAAGCGGTATTGGCCGATTCGGACATGCCAACGCCGCTCGACCCCGCAACCCTGCCAGATAACGTGATCGCGTTGCGCACGTTGCTGCTGCACCGCGAGGACGAGCACGCGGCGGAACTGGCGGCGGCACGCGACGGATTGAAAGCGCAGGTGCTGCGCAACGAGCAACTGAAGCCACGCCTGGCGAAGCTGTTGCGCGAACGGTTCGGCGCTTCATCGGAGAAGGTGCGCGGTGCACTCGAGCAACTCGAACGGGGTGCTCGCGGATCTTGAGGAGCAGGTGGCGGAAACCGCCGAGCCGACCGATCCGCCGGAAACCGATACGCCGCGGCGCAAGCCAGCCCGCAAACCGCTGCCCGCGACGCTGCCGCGCGATGTGGTGGAACATGCCGCTCCCTGCGCCTGCCCGAAATGCGGCGGCTCGCTCCGCCCTCTGGGGGAGGACGTGACCGAGGTGCTGGAGTATGTGCCCGGCTCGTTCCGCGTCACCCGGCATGTGCGGCCGAAACTGTCGTGCCGGGCTGGCGAGAGCATCGCACAGGCCCCGGCCCCCAGCTTGCCGATTTACCGCGGTCTCGCCGGACCGGGACTGCTGGCGCATGTGCTGGTGGCGAAATATTGTGATCATCTGGCGCTGTATCGCCAAGCCGAGATCTATGCTCGCGACGGCATCGACCTGGATCGCTCGACCCTGGCGGACTGGGTGGGGCAGAGCGCGCGACTGATGCGCCCGCTGGTCGACGCCATCGCTACCCACGTCATGTCGGCAGCGCGCGTGCATGCCGACGATACCACGGTGCCGGTGCTCGATCCCGGGCGCGGCCGCACCAAAACCGGCCGCCTATGGTGCTACGTGCGCGATGACCGGCGGTTCGGCGGCCAGGCGCCGCCCGCGGTGCTGTATCACGACAGCCCCGATCGCAAGGGTGAGCATCCGCACGAGCACCTCACGTCGTTCCGCGGCATCCTCCAGGCCGATGGCTACGCAGGTTATGGCGGGCTCTACGACCAGGGCGTGACCGAAGCGGCATGTTGGGCACACGCGCGGCGGAAATTCTTCGATGTGCACGCGACGACGCAATCGCCGTTGGCCACCGAGCCGCTTCAACGTATCGCAGCTTTGTATCGCGCCGAAGCTGCGGCCCGCGGTCAGCCCCCCGAGGTTCGCCTGGCAATCCGTGGCGCCAAAAGCGCGCCGCTGCTGGCGGAACTACGGACCTGGCTGGAGAAAACCCAGACGCGCATATCCGGCAAAAGCGATCTGGCTGGAGCTATTCGCTACACGCTGTCACGCTGGCAGGCACTGACACTGATCCTGCGCGATGGCCGCACCTGCATCGACAACAACGCGGCTGAACGATCCATGCGGCCGATGTGTCTGGGACGGAAGAATTGGCTGTTCGCCGGTTCGAATTCCGGTGGCGAGCGAGCGGCTGCGGCCTACTCGCTGATCGAAACCGTCAAGCTGGGTGGTCTCGATCCCGAAGACTACCTGCGCCAGGTGCTCAGCCGAATCGCCGACCACCCGGCCAAACGGGTCGATGAATTGCTGCCATGGAACATGGCCAGCGTCCGAACCCGTTTGCACCAACGCGACACGGCGTTCGAAACGCTGCCAAACGCGTCAACCCGACTCATGCTGGCGGGCTGCCCGGACGCTTACACACGCAGAGTGTCCAGGGCCGCTTCGGCGTGTTCGGCCTCCATGACCTCGAAGCCCGCATCCTCTAGGACCTCAGGTCCGGTATGTCTCTTTCGCTCCCATTACGCGGGCTCAACAGCCCGCGGCCGTGCGGAGCCCGTTACGAGGCTCACATCCGCCCCCGGCGGCAACAGAAAATTGGCC
>DASYBP010000639.1:0-2965 GCA_036500715.1 Rhodopila sp. | reverse complement strand
GTCCAGGCTTTGAATTTCCGGCGCCGCACTCTGTCGGCAAAACTGCTCTGGCTACCACTCCCCGAGGGATGGGAAACTGGCCCATCCATTTCAGACAGAAGCCGGGCAACGCTGCGGGTTCCCGATGCGGTGCTCGAACATCGTGCCGTCTTGACACTGCCGGATGGCACACCGTTCAGTGAGGTGATCGAGACGTATACGGGCGATATTCTGGCATTCCCACCACCGTCCGGACCCTAGGTTCGCTCTCGAACTGAGATCGCGTCAAAGAGCAAGATCTTTGTGCGTCATCGACACATATCAAGGTACATCGTCGGCACATGACATCCGGTTTCAAGCGAATAGATTTCCGGTGACGGAGGGACTCACTTCGTCCCCCGAAATAGCCAACGGATTTCGTGTTCAAGCCTGTCCCGGTTGTGACGGCCAATTCAAGAGTTCGACTATGTTGGCAGATGTAGGCAATATCATTGTTGTTGATGACGATCCCACCTTGCGGCAAATGGTGATCAAATATCTGGAAGAGCATAATGTGCCGGGGAGGGCTGCATCCAACCGCGCTGAATTGCATCGTCATCTCGAGGGAGCGCAACCCTGCCTGATCATTCTCGACCTTCGCCTCGGTCAAGACAATGGGCTCGATCTGCTGCGAGAAATCCGTTCGCATTCCGATGTGCCTGTCATCATCACAACCGGGTACCGGTCGGACGAAATCGATCGCATCGTCGGCCTTGAGGTCGGCGCCGACGACTACGTCATCAAGCCATTCAGCCTGAGAGAGCTGCTGGCGCGCGTCCGCGCGGTGTTGCGCCGTCAGGAGATGGGACGGGCCGCGCGAGCCTGTAAACCCCAGCGCGGCGGCTACCGCTTCAACGGCTGGAAGCTCGAACGCGTCGGCCGCAAGCTGATAGATGCCAATGATGCGCCAGTTCCCCTGAGCAAGGGCGAATATGCCTTACTGCTGGCCTTTCTCGAAGCACCGCAGCGCCCGCTGACCCGCAAGCACCTGCTACAGGCAACCCGCGTCCACGAAGATGTTTTTGACCGGAGCATCGACGTTCAGGTGTTACGGCTGCGGCGCAAGCTGGAGACCGACCCGAGCGCGCCGCGCGTCATCCAGACCGAGCGCGGCATCGGCTACGTCTTTGCCATACCGGTCAAGCCATTGTAGGGCACGATTGTTTCAACTTGATTGCTGAGGGCGAGGTCGATTCACTTCGTCTTGGGGAATCACCGAACTTAACCATCACCCGCTGAAGCGGGCTTACCGCGGCATTGTCAGATGTCTCGCAGCATCGTCGGGCGGGGAAAGATTCAGGCGGATCGCATCGGCGCAGCGATGTGGGCGGCTCGGACCATCACGCCGTTTCACCGGTAACGCGATATCGCGCACGTGAAATGAAACCGGGCCGGAAAGGCCAATGGTGCCCAGGGAGGGAATCATCCGCAACCACCGACACGACGAACCCCTGTTGTCCTTAGTATGGTGGCGTGAGTGCTTGGTCCGTTCCAGGGCTAGAATGGCACGCGCCGTCCCCGGGAGATTTGCGCGCGAGGAAGAAACGCAGCATTTCCCTTGTCGCGTCTGGCCCTCGCGGATCGGTGTAGGAGCCGGCGGGACTGCCGCCCGACCAGGCGTGGCCGGCGCCATGAACGTTCCAGTGTTCGGAGATCACCCGGCCGCTCTGGTCGGTAACGATGGTGCGAGTGTAGGCATGCCCGTCGGGCACCCGTCCGCGAAACACCTTCGTTGCCGGACTCGTCGCTTTGGCGGACTGCTCGAGAATGCGGTCGCCGTTGTCGGGATGCACCGTGGTGTCGCGATCGCCATGGAAAACGATGGTCGGCACAACCGATCCGACCTTCACAAGTGTTTCCGGCCCGCCCCCCTGTCGCATCGCCATGAATGCGGAGGGAAGGTCGCTGGCGGCGCCACAGGCCAGGCCGGAATGGATGCCGACGGCTGCGTACAGGTCGCCGTACGTCGCTGCCATGATGGCAGCAGCGGCCCCGCCCGCGGACAGGCCTGCCATGTAGACGCGTTTCGGATCGATCGCATGGTCCCGCATGATCTGGCGGGTGATGCCCGCGATCAGCGAAGGTTCGCCGCCGCCCCGCTGCTGATCGCCCGTGCGAAACCAGTTCCAGCATTTCGCTTGGTTGGCTCCGCTGGGCTGCTCGGGATAGGCCACGAAACAGTTCTGCTCTTCCGCTAGGAAGTTCATCCTCGTGCCGGCCGCGAAATCGTCGGGCGACTGGGTGCAGCCGTGAAGCATGACAATCAGGGGAAGCGGCTTTCCCTGATAGCGGCTGGGGATGAATAGCTTGTAGGTCCGGCTTCCCGCTGTGTTGCTGAAGGTGCCTTCGATGAACCTTGTGCTTTTGGGCGCGATATCCGACGTGGACGGCGGAGCGCGCGTGATCTGACCTGGCAGGCCAAGTCTGGAGAGGTCTTTCATGCTGTCGAACCGCGCGGGGCTTTTAAGTCGCGGAGGAGTGGAGGAAGCCCGCGGGGCCGGCCGGCTTTCCCTCTCCTCGACGAGGTCGGCCTTCACGTCGATGGCTGGCGGCCCGAGCCTTGCGGGCGCGGCTGAAGTGTTGCTGCCGGACGATTTTGGCGCGCTCTCGCCGCGGAGCATGCGCTGGAGGAGTGCGGTAGCCTCGACCAGCTGGCCGGCGCGAGTCAGGCGGGTGGCTTCGCGAACTATGTCATGATTGAGCATCTGATCACCTCGTTCTGTCGGCGAGAGCGGCCTTGACCGCGGGAGTGGCGTGAAGGGCCCCCAGCACCGAGATCGAGCTGATGGTGGCGCGCGCGAGATCGGGCGTGACGTCCTGGGCGATGGTCGCGAGCCCCAAAACGTTGATGTGCAGCATCTCGCCGGCGCGCCGTGCCGCTTCGAGGTCTTCCCGGCTGAAATGCCGCAGGCCGAGGTCCAGACTGTTCCGGGCCGTGGACTGCTTG
>DASYBP010000638.1:0-2717 GCA_036500715.1 Rhodopila sp. | reverse complement strand
CTCCACGATCGTGGCGATGTAGCTGACAAAGCTGCGATGCACCGCGATGCCGAGCCCGTGACCTTTCGGCACCTGCCGGCCCCACTCGCCCTTATCGGCGACCAGTTCCACCACGCCACGCAGGCGCCCCGCATCGATCGGGTAGCTGGACAGCGGTTCACCGTAATCCCAGAGGTCCTTCACCGAAGGCCCGACATCGACAAGACGGGCCGGGCCGATCAGTTCCAGCAACATCTCCTTCGGGTCGCGTCCGGTCTCATGGGCGAGCTCGCCGACCATCGTCTGCACGGCAAACGCATGCGGGATGTTCGACACCGAGCGGAACCAGCCGATCCGTGTGTGAGCGGCCGCCTCAGGGTTCTCGCAGCGGATGTTGGGGATGTCGAACGGCAGGTCGACGAGGCCCATGCCAAGCTCGAAGGGGGCCTCGTGCTTGGCGCCAGCGACGAAGGTCGACATGATCGTGGGTGCGACGCTGCGATGACGCCAGGCGACCACCTTGCCGCCCTTGTCTAGCCCCGCCTCGATCCGTTCGACGGAGACAGTGTGGAGGAAGTCGTGGCGAATGTCGTCCTCTCGCGTCCACTGCACCTTGACCGGCGCGCCGACCGCCTTGGACAGCAGCGCCGCTTCAAGCACGAAGTCGCATTTCGACTTCCGTCCGAAACCGCCGCCCAGCAGTGTGACGTTGACCGTGACGTCCTTGTCCGAGATGCCAAGCGTTTTCGCCAGGTCCTCGCGCGTTCCGCCTGGGCTCTGCACCGGTGCCCAGACTTCCACTTTGCCGTCCGCGACATGCGCCACGGCCGCCGGCGGCTCCATGCTGACATGCGCGAAGTGGGGCAGGTAGTACTCACCGACCACGACCTTGTCGGCCGATTTGAGGGCAGCCTCGGCGTCACCGTTGTTGCGCACGACCTCGCCCGGGTTGCGTGCGGCGTTTTCCAGCTCCGCGCGGTAGCTGACCGAGTCGTACTTGGCATTGGCCCCGTCGTCCCAGACTACCTTGAGCGCGTCGCGTCCTAGGATGGCGGCGCCGGTGTTGCGCGCGATCACAGCCACGCCGCCGAGCGGCTGGAATTTCGATGGCCACGGCCAGCCCTGGACCTCGATGACCTTCTCCACCCCAGGGACCTTCATTGCATCCTTTGGATCGAACGACACGAGCTTGCCGCCGACCACCGGAGGCCTGGCAATCACCGCGTATTTCATGCCGGGCAGGCGAATATCGGCACCATACATCGCGTTGCCGGTCGTGATGTCGCGCAGGTCGACGATGCTGACCTTGCCCTTGCCGATGTAGCGGAAATCTTTCGGGTCCTTCAGCTGAAGTTTTGCCGCTTCAACCACCGGCTCATTGGCGGCGTCGTTCGCCAACTCGCCGAAGCCCAGCTTGCGCCCGGTCGCGGTATGGACGATCTCGTGGTTGACCGCCTTCACTTCGGTGATCGAGACATTCCACCGCTTCGCGGCGGCAGCCTCCAGCATCATACGGGCCGCGGCGCCGACCTGGCGCATCGGGATCAGGAAGTGGCGTATGCTGCGCGAACCGTCGGTGTCCTGGTTGCCGTATTTCACTTCGTCGCCGGGCGCCTGCTTGACGATGACGCGATCCCAGTTGGCCTCCATTTCGTCCGCGACGACCATCGGCAGGCTGGTCCGCGACCCGGTCCCCATCTCCGCCCGGGACGCGATGATGGTGACGATGCCATCGGGCGCGATCGACACGAAGACGCGCGGATCGTTGACCGTGCCATGCGGCATCTTGTCGGCGCCGGTGGAGTACGCCGCCATGCCGCGGCGCGACAGCACCGGTGCGGCGAGCACCAGGCCCGCGGTGATGCCAAGGCCACGCAACATGGCGCGGCGGGAAACGTTCTCGATGCGAGGCGCAATGATCTGTTGCATGGCTCAGGCCCCCGTCGCTGCGACACGAACAGCTGTCTCGATCCGCTGGTAGCAGCCGCATCGGCAGATGTTGCCGGACATGGTTTCCCGGATCTGGTCGTGCGTGGGATGCGGGTTCTGCGTCAGCAGCGCCGCCGCCTGCATGATCTGGCCGGCCTGACAGAAGCCGCACTGCGGCACGTTGATCTCGCGCCAGGCCTTCTGGACGGGGTGATCGCCGTGCGGGTCCAGACCCTCGATCGTGGTGACCTTCTGTCCTGCCACGTCTGACATGGCGGTGATGCAGGAACGCGCGGCCTGGCCTTCCACATGGACCGTGCAGGCCCCGCACAGGGCTTTGCCACAGCCATACTTGGTGCCGGTCAGCCCGACCTCGTCCCGCAGATACCAAAGCAGCGGCAGCGACGGGTCACCGTCCCAGGTACGCGCCTGGCCGTTGACTGTCAGTTTGATCATGGCTTGGTTACCCCACTTTCGATGATGACGGACCAATGTTGCATCGCTCGTGACGCTCTCCACATCGCAAGGCCCCGGCGGCGCTGCATTCTGCGCGCTGCATTTATCGGGACGGGAGACAAAGACGAACGGCCGCACGAACAACGGCCGAGGCGGTCTGGACAGGTACTTCAAAAGACAGATGAAGATCCATGCTGCACGGCAACATGAGCGGTTCCCCCGACCCAAGAGGTTCTTAGTTTAGCTGTACCCTGATTTCTGAACGACGATCAGGTCGGTAATGCCGTGCGGGGTACAACTTTCCGTGATATCAAAGCGCTCCGCGAGGGCGGCGGACGTTTGCGCGCACACGC
>DASYBP010000637.1:0-2578 GCA_036500715.1 Rhodopila sp. | reverse complement strand
CACGCTTGCCGCGTAAGACACTGATGAATCGCTGATTTTCGACACTCTATTCCGCTACCGTCCCGGGCCCGACCCCATGTCCCAATTGAACTATAGTCAGATTGGGCCAAATGCTGCATCAATACAATCAATGGGTTGTGGCGGCCGTGGCGGCACCAGTTCAATTGGGACAGGCGCTGATGCCCCCTGTTCCGGCTATGTGCCTCGAAGCGTGCTATTCTGTCCGTCCTATGTCGTGACCCCGTCTCGCGACTGCGGCGAACGTGAATCCGTGGCGACGCCCGACGGACCTCTGACACGCCCCCACATCTTTCCACAGCGATCATATGAATCGGCACCGTTCCTCCGGCAGGCATCGCTGTATGCGGCGGTCCGTCGACGCGAAGCCAACGGCACCGATGCCCGACCCACGGGATCAACCCGATATGGGCTGGTCGCAGGACCAGGTCCCGTGGGGCGCGGCTTTCAGCGGAAGCGGTATTTTTCCAGGGTGTCCCGGTTCAGCGTGACGCCCAAGCCTGGGCCCTCCGGTACGCGCATCATTCCTGCACCGTCGTAGTCGAATGGTTCGTTCAGTAGCTCAGTGCGCAGCCCGTGTTCGGTCTGGTCCCATTCGACCATGAGCACGTTCGGGGTGGACGCGGCGAAATGCAGCGCCGCGACAAACAACAGCGCCGACGAGAAGCAATGCGGCGACAGCGTCAAATTATGTGCCTGCGCCAGGGCCGCGATCTTGCGGCATTCGGTGAACCCGCCCGACCAGATCAGGTCGGGCTGGGCGATATCGATCGCGCCGCGGGTGATCAGCTCGCGATAGCCGAACAAACCGACCTCGGTTTCGTATCCGGCGATCGAGGTCGTCAGCGCCCGCGCCACCTCGGCGCTGCCGTCGATATCGTCGGTGGCGACCGGTTCTTCCAGCCAGAACAGATCATAGGGTTCCAGCACCTTGCCCATCTTGATCGCGGTCGCCGGGCTCCAGACGCAGTTGGCGTCAGCCATCAGGCGGCGGCTGGAGCCGAGAGCCTTTCGCACGGCGGCGACGCGGGCGGTGTCTTCCTCGGGCGTGACGACACACAGTTCCGGCTGGTTCAGCAGGCGGCGGAAATTCGTGCCGGTGAAGTCATAGCGCCCGATTTTCATTTTCATCGCGCGGAAGCCGCGTTCGACGTAGCTCTCGGCTTCTCGCGTCAGGCCGTCGAGGTTTTTGTCGCGTTGATAGAACCCGCCGCTGGCATAGACCTCCACCTGATCGGTGAAGGCGCCAAACAAACGATAGAGCGGCATGCCAGCGGCTTTTCCGGCGATGTCCCAAAGCGCGATGTCGATACCGCTGATCGCGTGCATGACGATGCCGCGGCGGCCATGTTGGCGGGACCGCCCGAACATCAGTTGCCACAGGTACTCGATCTTCAGCGGATCCTGACCGATCAGCAGCGGCTTCAGTTCATGTTCGATCACGGCGGCGGTGCTGGCGGGCGGCCCGCCGGCCGATCCGGCCTCGGCGATGCCGGTCAGTCCGGCGTCGGTTTCGATTTCCACGATCAGCGCGTTGCGGGCCGCGTTGAAGCTGGCGGCGCTCATGCTGGGATTGGCGGCGCGACACGACAGTTGGATGGTGCGGATATCGATGATTTTCATGGCCGGTCCTCTCGCCGGCGTGCCGGAAGGTCGGCCACGCACGTATCGTCACCTGACCCCGCGCACTGGAAGGGGTCAAGCGGGTCGAACGTGGCGGCTAAGAGCGGCAAACATGCGGGCAACGGGGAGCGATACAAGCCGTTTGGAAGCGAAGGAATAGCTCGCCGCTCCCTTCCCCTGAATCGGCGCCAGCCATGTTCCTGACGGGGCAACGCAACCGCCAACGTCACCACGAGTTGGCCATTGACGGTGCGCACCAGGTAGGCCGCGCCGCGTACTGCGCGCGGACCAATTGTTCCCCCGCCTCTCACCAGTACCTCGGCACAGAGGTTTTGACGGGTTGCCTGAACGGATCTCCTGGCTTCTCAGCCGCAACAACGCCGGGTTCGGGTCCCCAGCGCATGGACCGGTTTGGGTGGTTTGCTGCCCGACAGCTATCCGGCGACGAACCTGCAAAAGCGGACGTTTATTCGTTCTCCTGGGGCCCGAGCACGAGGTGCGTCGCGAGGTCTGTGGCAGTGGATTCCATCACGCGGTAGCCAAGGGCAGGGAGATCCAAGCCCTCGAACACCGCCTCGCCCCGTCCGAGCAGGACAGGCGAAAGCGCTAAGTGCAGTTCATCGATTAGGCCGGCCTGCAGATATTGGCGAACTGTCGAGACACCACCTCCGATCTTGACGTCACGTGCTCCCGCGGCGTCGCGCGCGCGCTCGAGCGCGGCGTGGATCCCGTCCGTGACGAAGTGGAACGTGGTGCCGCCCTCCATCACGATCGGCTCGCGGGCATGGTGCGTTAGGACGAACGTCGGAGCGTGATAGGGTGGATTGTCTCCCCACCAGCCCTTCCAGCTGTCGTCCAGCCATTCCCCACGCACAGGACCGAACATGTTCCGGCCAAGGATGAAGGCACCGAAGCCGTCCATCGAGCGGTGGGCAAA
>DASYBP010000636.1:0-2649 GCA_036500715.1 Rhodopila sp. | reverse complement strand
TTCCGCTTGTGCGGCATCGCGGAGGAACCTTTTTGGCCGGGATGGAAGAATTCTTCCGCCTCCCGCACTTCGCTGCGCTGCAGGTGGCGGACTTCGGTGGCCAGGCGCTCAATGGCGCTGGCGATGACGCCCAGGGTGCAGAAGAACGCGGCGTGGCGGTCACGCGGGATGATCTGCGTAGAGATCGGTTCGGGGCTCAGGCCGAGCTTTTCGGCGACGTATTCTTCGACGCTGGGGTCAAGGTGGGCGAAGGTCCCGACCGGGCCGCTGATCGCGACGACGGCGACTTCCTTGCGGGCGGCTACCAGGCGGTCGCGGTTGCGGGCGAACTCGGCGTAATGGCCGGCGAGCTTCAGGCCGAACGTGGTGGGTTCGGCGTGGATGCCGTGGCTGCGGCCGATCGTCAGAGTATGCTTGTGCTCGATGGCTCTGGATTTCAGCGCGGCCATGACGGCATCGATATCCTTGAGGAGGATGTCGGCGGCCTGGGTCAACTGCACCGACAGCGTGGTGTCGAGGATGTCGGAACTGGTCATGCCCTGGTGGACGAAGCGGGAGTCGGGTCCGATGGCCTCGGCCAGCCAGGTCAGGAAGGCGATGACGTCATGGCGGGTCTCGCGCTCGATCGCGTCGATGCGTTCGACGTCGGCGGCGCTGATGGCGGCGAGCTTCGGGGCGCCCTTTTCCCGGATGGTGCGTGCGGCGGCCTCGGGGATGGCGCCGATGCGTGCCATGCCCTCGGCGGCGAGGGCTTCGACCTCGAACCAGATGCGGTAGCGGTTCTCCGGGGCCCAGATGGCGGCCATTTCGGGGCGGGAATATCGCGGAACCATTATTGGCTTGCCCGGTGGTGGGGGAAAGTCCAGCTAGACCGCGGGCATGTCGGAAAGCAAGCACGGGGCGAAGGCAAGCATGGATTGGGCGGCTGACCTCGTGGCGTTGGCTCAGGTCGTGATGATCGACGTGGCGCTGGCCGGGGACAATGCGGTTGTCGTGGGCCTGGCGGTGGCGGGGTTGCCGGGGCGGCAGAAGCAGTCGGCGATTCTGTTCGGGATCGGCGGGGCGACGGTTATCCGGATCGCGCTGGGTGCTGTCGCGCTACAGTTGCTGGCGCTGATCGGTCTGCTGCTGGCCGGCGGGCTGCTGCTGCTGTGGGTGTGCTGGCGGATGTATCGCGAGCTACGGCGGCCGCGTCATGCGGTCGTTGCCGCCGGCGTGAAGACATTGCGCCAAGCCGTGGTGCAGATCCTGCTGGCGGATATTTCAATGAGCCTGGACAACGTCCTGGCGGTCGCGGGGGCGGCGCACGAGCGTCTGTGGATACTCGTCACCGGGCTGCTGCTGTCGGTGGGACTGATGGGCGTGGCGGCGGGGTTGATCGCGCGGCTGCTGGAGCGGCGGCGGTGGCTCGCCTGGGTGGGGCTGATGATCGTGCTGTATGTCGCGCTGACCATGATCTGGCATGGTGGGCACGAGGTGGCGGGCGCGTTTTGAACAGGTCTGGGATGCTACTCGCCGGATGTTGCCGGCATTGGGGCGGCGCACCATCTAATTTCCGCGAGAATTGATCGCTGAGCGTTGCCGGCTGCCGCGAGGCGGTGGTGGTGGAGATCGCGTCATGAACAAGACAATCATCCGGATTATGAGTGCGTCGATTTTGTTGGGGGGGACGATCGTGGGCGCCCAGGCGCAGCCCACGGCCTCGGCGCCAGCGCCGGGTGCAAACCAGACGCTGCAGGCGCCCTACACCCCGAGGAATCCTAATCTCGGCCCTGGCGAGGCCCACCCGCTTTTCACCATCGGTCGCGAGCCGGTTGTCGTGTGGGCGCCGGTTGAGCCGCCGTACAGCTCCAAGATGAACCGGAGTCAGGCGGGCAACCCCGTGTGGGATACCGACGCTGACTAGTATCGTGCGTTTGTCGCGGGTTAAGCCGGGACCTTTGCATTTGCCTGGAGCCTGTCGAGGCAGCATTTCTTGAACTTTGAGCCGCTGCCGCATGGACAGGGATCGTTGCGGCCGACATTGCGGTAGGGATTGCGGACGGGCAGGTCGATGCCCCGCAGCGGCGGCTCGGGTTCCGCGGGCTGAAATGCAGCCCAGCCTGACATGTGTGTCACCAGGTCGTCGAGGCGGCCGTCGTCGCGGTCAGAGGGACTGAATGCAGCCGCCGGGTCGGGTGCGTTGATCGCCTTGGTCAGGTCGTCCTGGAAGTCTTCGAAGCTTAGCGACATCGGCTCAATCGAGCCGCGCTCGAAGACGTCCTCGACCTGTGGGACGAGTTCCTTCAGACCGAGGTCGGCGATGGCCCGCTGCCAGGCCACCCAGATCCAGCAGGGGCCTTTCGGCTGGAGCGTGGTGTGGAGATGGCGCAGGTATCCGGCCGTGTCGTCGCGGTCGATCTGGCCGGTCGCGGTCAGCCAGGCAAGGGCGACGAAGGCGGCATCGCGCGAGAACTCGTCGGCGCCGGCCGCCTCGATGACCGATCGCAGGGCCGCGGGATCGCCGTCGTAGGTCCGAGCGAGGATGATACCGAAATCTTCGGTCAGGCCGTCTTCGATCAGGTCGGATACCCGCTCGCCATCGGCCGCGATGGCGCACAGCGCGCGGTGGGCGCGCGTTTCCCGGACCTGTGCCACGAGATAGATGGC
>DASYBP010000635.1:0-6291 GCA_036500715.1 Rhodopila sp. | reverse complement strand
CAGGCTGATGGCCGACGTCAACTGTCCCTGGACCGTCTGGCAGGCCCTCACCATGGCGCGTGAACTGGAAGACTTCGATCTGACCTGGCTGGAGGAACCGGTCTGGCCGCCAGGCGACCACGAAGGCCTGTCCCGTGTTCGCCTGGAAGGCGCGATTCCGATTGCCGCCGGAGAAAACGCCGCCGGGCTGCACGATTTCCGCAGCGCATTCGAGGCCGGCGCTCAAGACATCACCCAGCCCAGCGTCACGAAAATCGGCGGCCCATCGGCAATGATGGAAATCGCCGCGCTGGCCAAGGCCGTCGGAGTCCGCCTCGTGCCGCACAACGCTTACTTCGGCGCCGGCTACCTGGCATCACTGCACGTGAACGCCGCGGTCGCCCCCGACGCGCCGTTCGAGCGCCTGTTCGTCGATCTGGAGGCAAGTCCTTATCACGACATGGTCGAGGCGAAGGGCGGAAAAGTTCCGGTCCCCGCGGGGCCGGGCCTCGGCCGCGATCCGGACTTCGAGGTGCTGAACCGCTATCTGGTGCAGCCTCCATCGAAGCATGCGGTGTAGACCACGGAACCAGTCGTGACTCAAAAAGTGTGTCGTACGTTGAAGGCGAAGAAATCGCGGTCGGCTAGCGGCTGACGGCCCGCCGAACCAATATAGTCCGTCACGCGAACCTCGACGTGCCAGACAGTGCGAAACGTCGCTCGCACGCCAATCGTCACATTACCCGTTCCGCCCACCATCTCCGGGTCCACGCTCGATGTTCCCCCGATCCCATACTCAGCCGCGACAAATGGTGACAGGTCCAATGCCGGCAGGACATGAAAGTAGTCCACAGTAAGCTGCCCCTGCACCGCCGCCGCCGTACGCGTGGTCGTCGGGTCGCGCCCGAAGCCGTCAACCGTCGTGCCAAGCAAAGTGTTGCCAGCCAACTCGGCTTGTAATGTCACTCGGTCCCACAGCGCGTTGGCGGGTCGTTCGCCGACGATCGAGATCTGGCCATGCGCCGTGTCGCCGCGCGGTACAGCCATCGAACCCAGGTCAGAGCGAGCCAGCAAGGGCGCGCCTTGCCGGAAGGAAATCTCGCCGGCGACATTGTCGTTGCCCAGGAAACCAGATGCGCTGGCACCGAACACGTCAACGCCACGCGCATAAACCAGGCGATAGGTTCCAACCTGACCCGGCAGATCACAGGCCGCGGTGCAAGCGGCCATGGTCACGGTGGGGGAGCGCGCGTTGTACCGCAGCGCATAAAATCCCAGATCGGCGTCACCAATCGTCGCGTGCAACGCGGCGCCAAATTGCCCCCAGGCACCCGGTTGATCGTCCGGCGTGCGGAACAGGAATTGTCCGGGTGCGGCGATGAACCGTTCGCCGCCTGCGTCCAGGATGTCGGTGGTCGAGAAATAACTGCTCACGCCGGGGAAGCGGTCGTGCCGCCATTCAAGCTGATCGTACAGTTCGATCGACAGACCCGGGCGAAGCTGCACGCTGCCGGAAATCTGGTTGACTGGCAGAAACAGCTCGCGCGCTGGCGTGTTCGGGTCCGTGTTCGCCTTGATGAAGTCCATCGGCGCCTGCCCGATCGCGATTCCGTTCTGGCCGAAGAACAAGCTTTCACCCCATATCAGAGTGTGGCGTCCGATCCGCACGCCCACCTGCCTGCCATCGACATCGAACGTGTCGTGCACGAACGCATCCAGCACCTCGGCGTCTAATCCCTCCAGTCCTCGCACGGCTCGCGTGAAACGATTATCCGGAACACTGTCCGGGTTGAACGTGGCCGGCGAGTCGTCGGCATTGCGGCTGAGATAGACCGGATCGTACCACCCCGCTCCGCTCACGCGCAGGCCCGCGTTGCCGTAATCGGCATCAAGCTCGGCGAACAGATCGGTCCGGTTGGAGACATTGCCCGACGAAAACGCGCGGTCGCCATCGTCGGCGTTCGGATTGGCCAGAAGCCTTCCCTGTGGCGCCGTCAGGCGGCGCAATCCGGTGAACTGCAGTGTCGTGTCCAGCCGCACCGATGCGTCGCCGTCGGACCAGAGTTCGGCGCCTGCTGCCGTCTCGACGCCGGCCAGCATACATGCGAAAAGCACCCCGGCCCCCCACAATCGAGAGCTGACCGTGTCAGTGCGCCGCCGCGAACTATTCCTGGTGCTGATCAGCGTGTTGGCTGCCTCCGCGCAGGCTGCGGTTTCGCCCGAGGAGGCGGCCAGACTGGGCACGACCCTGACGCCGATGGGCGCCGAACGGGCCGGCAATGCCGACGGAAGCATTCCCGCCTGGACCGGCGGCATGGCGGCAGCAAAACCAGCGGCGGGGCGGAGGCCGGACCCGTTCGCCCTGGAAAAGCCGCTGTTCTCGGTCACCGTAAGCAACCTCCCGCACTACGCCGCTCGGATTCCCGAGGGTGCGAAGGCGCTATTCGCGAAATACCCCGACTACCGGATGGATGTCTATCCGACGCACCGAACCGCCGCCGCACCGCAAGCGGTTTACGACGCGGTCCGGCGTAACGCGACCACCGCGCATGCCGCGCCCGAGGGCATCACGAGCGGCATCGAGGCCGCCGCCGGCGGCGTTCCGTTTCCAATTCCGCGAGATGGCGCCGAGGCGATGTGGAATCACGAACTGGCGTTCTGGGGCGCGGCGCGCGAGACCCAGCTAGCCACCTATGTCGTGTTTGGCGCGCAGCCGCCGGAACTCACCGACGACCGCCGGGAGGTTGTGGATTTTCCCTACTACTATCCCAACGCCTCACCCGGCAGCATCGGAGGCTATTATTTCGAACGGCTCGACACCACGGTTGGTCCCCCCGAACACGCCGGCGAAAGTTATCTGGCACTGCAACCCCTCAATATCGGGCGCGAAAAATTCACAGCGTGGCAATACCTGCCCGGGCAACGCCGGGTGCGGCGCTCGCCATCATTGTCGTACGACACGCCAGACCCGGGCGCCTCGGGCCTTGAAAGTTTTGACGATTACTACATCTTCAGCGGCGGCCTCGACCGATATCATTACGCGCTGCAGGGCAAGCGCGAGATGTATGTGCCTTACAACAACAACCGCCTGCTGAACCTGCCGGCGTCGGATGTGCTTACCCCGCACGTCGCCAACCCAGCCGATATACGCTATGAATTGCATCGGGTCTGGGTCGTCGATGCGACGTTGGCTTCGGGGCAGCGCGACATCGTCCCCCACCGGCGCCTGTATTTGGATGAGGACACCTGGTTCGCGGTTTATGCTGATGCATGGGACCGCGACGGCCGGCTTTGGAAGTTCAGCCACGCCTCGATGGTCGCAATTGCCGAGTTGCCCGCCGTCGTGCTCGGACCGCAATTCGTCTACGATCTGCAGTACGGCGCTTACGTGTTCGATTTCGCGTTCGACGGCGCGGCGGACGGATATCGCGTGACCCGACCGCATCCCGCTTCCACCTTCACACCGGAAGGGCTCGCCGCCAGCGGCGTCCGTTGACGCACGCCGGGCTCACAGCCCCAACGACGAGTAGGCCAGACTGGCCAGGCGGAACAGTTCCGGCGTGGACATCTCGCCGGTCATCACCGCTGTAACGTCTGCGTTCTGCCATAAGCAAATCCGTACGTGCCCGCGCTCCGTCACCTCGAACAGGTCAGGTCCCGCGGGCGGCCGCAGAAAGACCGTGAACAGCCGCTGTGCGCCATCTTCATAACGAAGCTGCACCGCCTCGGAACGCGATCCGCCGTAGGTCTCCGCCGAAACCAGCTTGAACCCGGCGCGCCCCAGATCCGGTGCGCGGACAGGATTGCCCAGCATCGCCGAGATCGCCTGGTCCGCTGCCTCCACGCCGGCCTGATCGCGCCCGTCCAGCTCACGAGATGGCGTGCGCGCATTCTCCCGCGCCGCCAAAGCCTGTTCGATCGCCGAGGTGGGCGGCGCACGCGGCATCAGCGTCAACAGAAGGCTCGCTGCCAGCGCCGCCGCGCCGGCGAGTGCCAGGCGGCGCCCCCAGCGCGCGGTCTTCAGGCGCATGGGTCCGTTCCGCGCCGTCGCGAGCAGCGCGGTCGGAACCGGCGCGTCCACTAGCGGACCATATGTGGCGACCAGCGCGAGCTTGTCTGCCCGGAAGTCGCGAACCCGCGCCGCGAGCGACGGGTCACGGGTCAACGCCGCCTCGACCGCCGCCGCTTGTTCGGCTGACAGTTCGCCGTCAATGAAGGCGTGCAACTCCGCGTCGCTCACCGCGTCGATCATGGGGCGCCCCCGTCAAGCTCAGCCCGCAGCCGCTCGCGGGCGCGAGCCAGCCTCGACATCACCGTGCCGACCGGGACGCCAAGCTCGTCGGCGACTTCGCGATAGCTCAACCCCTCCACCCCGACTAACAGCAGCACCTGGCGATGCTCCACGGTCAACCGGTTCATCGCACGGACAACATCCATCGACGGCGCGGCGCTGTCGCCTGCTCCCCCGCTGGGCAGCATATCGCTCACCGCGTCCAGACTTTCCGCCTCATCCGGTCGGCGTCGGCGTAACCGCACCCGGTCGATGTTGGCGTTGTGTAAGATGGTTCGCAACCAGCCAAAAATCGCCCTTTCATCCTTCAAGGTCGTCCGGTTCTTCCAGGCGCGCTCCATGCAGTCCTGCACCAGGTCGTCGGCGGTCGACACGTCTCCCACCAGCGCGATCGCATAGCGCCGCAGGCGTGGCAGGGCTTCGGTCAAGGAGGCTCCGAATTCAACCGTCACGTATCGTGTTCTGCCCGACTGACCCGGTAAGGAGACGTATCCGCCGTCGATTTGTTCCCATTCTTTTGCGTGCAAGCCGGCTGCCGGATGGGGCGATGATGTAAGGCAGCGGCAGTGCGCCGGAGTGAGGGACAGAACGTCGATCTCCAGGCACCCCATCCCTCGTGCCATCAGTGTAGCAGGTTCAGCGTGTTGCTGCCGTCGTCGACAAAAAAGATCTTGCCGTTCCCGTCCGTCAGCACTCCGAACAGCGTCCCCGCGCCGGGCGGGTTCCCGGTATCGTCCACCGATTCGTGAGCGAGTTGCGTCCCGTCCGGTGCAATCTCCGAGATAAATCCGTCATTCGCGTTGACCGTCAGGATGTGGCCATTGGGCGCGACCGAGAGACCGAGCGGGCCGTTCAGGAACCCGTTGGCCGACAAGGTGTCGCCAGGGCCGGCCGAATCAGCCCGCGTGAGCGGTTCGCCGATAACCGCCACGCGGCTGTTCAGCGTATCCGCAACATAGAGCACCCGGTCATTCGTGTGGCTGCCGGCCGGCTCGCAGTCCGCCGCCTCGAACAGCGCGCACGGGCGGTTGGGGGTGAAACCAAGCCCCGTCGGCCCGATGACCAGTGCCGCGGGGTCTGTGCGCGTCGGAAGTCCTGAGGCGATCACGGTGAACGACTTGGCCGAAGGCACTTCGTTCAGGTCAAGGTCAAGGCGCACCACGGTGCCTTGATCTGCCACCTGGCCGCCCGCTGCGACGGTGCCGTTGAGTACGTTGGTGAAGAACACCGACGCCTCCGAACCGCGATCGATCGCAGCCATGTCCCATGGGCCGTTGATCGGCGAGCCCGCGAAGACGTTGGTTGGGACGCCTTCGTTGTTGAGGACGATCAGGCAGCCAGCCTGCGCCGTGGCGGACGTCCCGTCGGCGGTTGGCAGACTGCCGACAACGACCCAACCGGCTCGCAGGACCACGAGTGCCGTCGTCAATCCAACGCCGCCTGGGCAAGGCTCGGGCAGCTTGGCCGCGTCGATCTGGGCAAACAGGCTGACCGCGCCGCCCGGTGCCACGTCAACGATGGTTGTGCCGGTCCCCTGAAGATTCGCCTGGTTGTTAAAGTTGCTGACCAGAACGTGTCCCTGGCGGAGACGCCCCTGAGTCACTGGCACGCGCGCGATGCCGTATGGATTCACATCGCCATTCGCCGGAACCGTCGAAGCGACGATCGAGACGTTGCGCAGATCGTCGAGTATAGCGCCTTCGTCGGCCGCGGCAGAGAACTCCGCCGACAAAGCGGCCCCACCAAGGAACGGGATTGCCAGCAGCGCTGCGAGGGGTGATTTTATCATTACAGCCTCCATCGGATGGCGATATTGTGGAACGTCACCGCGCAGCGTCGGCCTGGGTACAGGTCGCCGCCGGTTCGCCACGCCGGATGCTCGATGGACGAGCCGCGGGTTGATTTTATTCCACCGGCCAGAAAGATGTTCTTGGTGGGTAACTATCGCTCGACCGCTCCTGGACGGGCGCGGTCGATCGGATTACGAAGTTCAGGGGGACACGATTAATGAAGGAATTCTC